>JAFZUB010000137.1 GCA_017618515.1 Bacteroidaceae bacterium | reverse complement strand
GACCACCAGGACAATCTCAGATCTGCGCTTAACGAGGACAGCGTCTTGATTGATTGTCGTACTTTCCCCAGCGATATGGCCGATTGTGATATATGTATCGGTTATAATGACGACTCGTCGTATGACAAGGACATTGTTGATGGCGTTATTGGTATCTTTAAGGACAGGGGTTATAAGGTATCCGTCAACGAGCCGTACAGTAACTTCATTGTGCCCAGAACAGCGTTTGATTATCCCGCGATAATGATAGGGGTAAATAAGAGAGTATATCTGAATGAAAGGATACTGCAACTGGAGCGAGACAACAAGAAGTGGATAAGGTGGAATGGTACCCTAGAAAAAATAAATGATTTTTTACGAAAACGATAAAGAAAACGAAAACTAAAAAAGGCTTAATAGCTTAGGTGGCTTAAAGGATTAAAAAAGAATATTATTATGAAAAGAAGGATTGAAGCAATTATTGGTGCGATTGCCGGCGATATCATTGGGTCGGCTTACGAATTCAGGGGTGTTGAGCCGGAGATGTTCCGGCTGTTTGACGAGCCGTGCAGCTATACTGACGACACGGTACTGACGGTGGCGGTGGCCGACTGGCTGGCTACGCCGGGGAGTGAGCTGCGCGACTTCCTCATACGCTATGCGCATAAATACTACGACGCGGGCTTCGGCCCCCACTTCGCCCGATGGTGCATGAAGAAAAATCCGCAGCCGTACTACAGCTGCGGCAACGGGTCGGCGATGAGGGTGAGTGCCGTGGGCTGCATGGCCAACAGCGTGGAGGAGGCGATGCGCCTCGCCAAAGAGAGTGCCATGCCTACGCATAACCACCCAGAGGGCATCAAGGGCGCCCAGGCTATCGCCGTGGCCGTGGTGCTGGCGCGACAGAGCAAGACGAAGGAAGAGATTAAGAAGGAACTGCAGGGACTGTTTGACTACGACCTGACGCGCTCGTATCAGGACCTGTACGAAGGCGATTATGTATTTAACGTATTGTGCCAGACGACGGTGCCCGAGGCGCTCATCTCGTTCTTTGAGAGCGAGAGCTACGAGGACTGTATCTTCAAGGCTGTGCTCACGAACAAGGATACGGACACTGCCGCTGCTGTGGCAGGGGCCGTGGCAGGTGCTTACTACGGCGTGCCCGACGAGATAAAGACGAAGGCGATGAGCTATCTGCCGCAGGAGATGGTGGAGGTGCTCGGCAAGCTGGAGAAGAAGCTGCTGACGGAGAGAAGCAAGAAGATAATCTATCTGCACGGCTACGGCTCGAGCAGCCAGAGCGGCACGGTGAGGTTTCTGCAGAAGCAGATGCCGGAGTGCATGGTGCTGGCCCCCGACATACCCGTAGAACCGAAGGAGGCGCTGCCGTTTCTGAGGGGGTACTGCGAGAGGATGCAACCCGACGTGATTGTCGGCACGAGCATGGGGGCGATGTATGCGATGCAGATGTATGGCTACAAGCGTATATGCGTGAACCCCGCGCTGAGGATGTCGGATCTGAAGGAGGTGCTGAAGGTGGGCACGTTTGAGTATTTCCAGCCGACGCTGAGCGGCAAGACGCACTTCACGATTACGGAGGACACGATTGAGCAGTTCCGCGAGATGGAGGCGCACATGTTTGACGGCCTGGACGACGAGAGCCGCCGCAGGTGCTGGGGCTTCTTCGGCGACGAGGACACCACGGTGAACTGGAAGGATGAGTTCACGGAGCGCGTGTCGCAGAACGTGCAGATGTTTCATGGCGGTCACCGCATGAACAACACCGTGCTGCACGATGTGATTGTGCCAGCAATAGCTAGCTTATTGGCTTAAATAATGCATGATTATTCAAGAGGCGGCTGAAAAAACGGTTTTCAGGCACCAAATTTGGTGGTGTGGGAGAAAAATCGTAACTTTGTACCACATTTATAAAAAACCAGTACAAAATTGTCATGAAAAAGATTTCTCTTATCGTTGCCATCGCCGCAACATTATTCATTTTCGCGCACGCGAGCGCACAAGCGCAAGGACTGAAGAAGGAGCAGATCGGGGATACGGCCCTGTACAACTTCTTCCAAAACCTCAAGCCAGACTATTCTTTAGTCAAGAGTCAAGGGTCAAGAGTCAAAGGTGCAAAGTCGAAGTCAAATCGCGCCGAGCGTCCCGACCACGTGAACAACCAGGCGACCAACTACTTCCCGCCCATCTTCAACCAGAGCGGCGGTTCGTGCGGCTCGTGCGCCAATGTGGCATATATGCTGTGCTACGAAATCAACAGCCTGAACAATCGCGACGCGAAGCATAACGAGGACTACCAGTTCCCCAGCCACTTCACCTGGCTCACGTGCAGCAATATCTGTCCCGAGCAGACGATGGCAGAGAAAAACGGCATACCGAGCGTCACCGTTTATGGCGGACGCACCTACTCCAAGTACTTCGGTCTGCAAGACACGGACGAGAAGGATGTGGGCTGGATGCAGGGTTACGACAAGTGGTACAGCGCCATGTTTAACCGCTCCCGCGCCATGGGTAAGTTCCCCTATCCGCTCGACACGGAGGAGGGCTTTGAGCTGGCAAAGGACTGGCTGTGGAATCACTGTGGCGACGAAGACTTCCCCACCGGCGGTGTGTTTGTGATAGGCGTAGCAGCAGGCCCTGAATACACCAAGTTCCCTAACACTCCCGCCAATCAGGAGGCCGGCGTGGTAGGCATCAACTATGTCACCACCTGGGGACCGCAGTACAACCATGCGCTGACGGTGTGCGGCTACGACGACCGCGTAGAGTTTGACCTCGACGGCAACGGCGTGATAGGCGAGAAGGACAAGGGTGAGACAGGCGCTTGGATCATCGCCAACTCATGGGGCCAGGGATGGGCCAGCCAGGGCATGATATACTGCCCCTACGAATACACCTACTGCGTGGGCCTCAGCGGCGACCCATGGGATGCCGCTTTCTATCATCCACGCAAGAACTACCGCCCGCTGCGCACCATCAAGGTGACCATGGACTTCAGCCACCGCCCCGAGATACTGCTGGGCGCAGGCATAGCGCAAGACACCACCGCCACCAAGCCGGAGCAGAGCACGGGCTTCGCCCACTTCAACTACACAGGCTCCACCAAGTCGGGCAGCAACGAGATACCTATGCTGGGCCGCTGGGCCGACGGCTACCACTACGAGCCGATGGAGCTGGGTTACGACCTCACCGACCTTACAGAGTCGTTCGACCGCACCAAGCCGCTGAAATACTTCTTCTACACCAACACCAAGTACAGCGCCAAGGGTACCGGCAATATCTACAAGGCATCCATTATCGACTACGAGTTTGACCGCGACGGCATAGAGATACCGTTTAAGATTGACACGGTGGCCATCCTCAACCGCGGCAAGACGACCATGATAAGCGTCACCGTGCCCGGCGAGCAAGCCTTCAAACCCATCAACCTTGAGATTAACGCAGGGCAGCTGAAGTGGGAGGCGCCGCAGAAGTCGTATCTCACCCTCACGGGCTACAATATATATAACGGTACGCGCAAGGTTGGCACCGTGGATGCCGACCAACTGACCTACACCCTCGACGACAACGCAGAGGGCAGCTTCAGTGTGGTAGCTGTGTATGAGGTGAAGGGCGAAAGCGTGGAGTCGGCGCAGAGCAACAAGGTGAAGGTGGACGCACCCCATCCTGACTACACCGACAATAACGTGCTGGAGCTGCGCAACAGCAGTGTGCTCGTGCCCAATGCCGTGACGCAAGCCTCCCAGCAGGCCACTATTGAGTTCTGGATATACCCCTACAACCTCACCTCCTACAACCAGCAGATAGGTCAGGACTGGAGCACATTCCTCTTCCACACCACCTACGCAGGCAATATATACACCGGATGGAACGTGGAAGCCAACCGCATAACCACAGCCGATGGCACCCTCAAGGCCAACCAGTGGACACACATAGCCATCACTATCAACAACAACGTGATGACCCTTTATGTCAACTCCGTCAAGACAGGCTCCATCACCTCCAACGTCTATTCGGGTCTCAGCGCCTTTGGCAACCTCAGGATAGGCGATGCACACTATCGATTCAACGGCAAGATTGACGAACTGCGCATCTGGAACACCTGCCGCACACAGCGGGAGATAGCCAACAACATGAGGATGCACATAGCCAATCCTGCGACTATCCCCAACCTCGTCACCTATCTCAGCATGGACACCACCGACGGTGAAGACGGCGAGGAGCTGATAGAG
>JAFZUB010000136.1 GCA_017618515.1 Bacteroidaceae bacterium | reverse complement strand
GGGCGAAGTAACGGATGTTGAGACGGCTATGACTCTTGTTATCCGAGGCATGTCCGAACTGCCCAAGGTAATAGAGCCCGCCGATGTGAACGGTGACGGCAACAAAAACACCGCTGACGTAGTGGCAGTATATACCTTCATTGAGAAGGGCAGCGAGAGCGGCTTCACCCGTGAGGCAGCCGATGTCAACCGCGACGGCAGCGTCAACACCGCTGACGTAGTAGCCATCTACACCGCCATCATCGGTAGTGAGGGAGCAGGCAGCCGTGCGTTCAAGAAGCAAATTCTTAGACTCTTGAACAAGTAATCTACCCTTAACTTCACACAAAGGAGGAATGGCTCCATGCCACTCCTCCTTTTTTTTAATTATCCAATAAAGACTTACCTTTTCGTGAGAGATAGAAAAACCGAAAAACTGCCCGATTATACTAAAAATCAGGTGCGATTTTTTGTCGTTTCAATGTTTTTCGCGAAATTTGAACACTGAAAATTTTACACTTATGAAAAAGACCGTATTGCATATTACCTCTTTCCTCTTCCTGCTTTTCTTGTTTCTCCCCTCCTCTTGGGAAGGGTTGGGGGTATCTGTATTTGCGCAACAGACTCTTGATGACGTGGACGGCGCTCCATGGGCAGACGCCGTGTCGCCTATCGAGGGGTATGCGCCCTCAATGGTGAGCATCCCCGCCAGTCAGGTGAAGCACACTCCCTGCGACCGCAAACTGTCGCTTTCAGGCGAATGGACTCTGTACGATGGTCAGGGCATCAGCGTGAGCGCACAAGTGCCGTGCGGCATCCACTCTGCGCTGATGAAGGCTGGCGCCATCCCCGACCCGCGCCTCGGCCGCAACGACACCATTGCCGAGCAGTGCTCCTACCGAGGATGGACTCTGGAGCGCACCTTCCAGTACGACGGCTCGATGACCGACCCGTTGCTGAGCTTCAAGGGCGTAGCCAACAAATGCCGCGTATGGCTCAACGGACAGATGATTGGCGAGCACGAGGGCATGTTTGGCGGCCCTGACATAGCCGTCGGCTCCCTTCTGCGCAAGGGCGACAACACTATCAAGGTGGAGCTTGACCGCATCGGCATCCTCGGCGGCGGATGGACTCGCGATGCCAACGAGAGTTGGAAGAACACCGTGGTGGTCAACTGCGTCTATGGCTGGCACTACTCGAGGATTCCGTCGTTGGGCATCTGGGATGATGTGTTCATCTGCGAGCGCCCCGCCAGCCGCATAGAGAAACCGTTTATCATGACGCGCCACTACAACGGCGACATGCGCCTCGGCATCACCCTCCCCACCACTACCAGCGGCGAGATAAGGCTGCTCATCACGCCCGACAACTTCAAGGGCAAGAGCCAGGCTTACAAGACCACCATTAAGGACACGCAGGGCAATGTGACCTTTGATTTCCACATCAACAACCCGCAGCTGTGGTGGCCTAACGACGCAGGCAAACAAAACCTCTACCGCGCTGAGGTGCAGCTTGTCAAGGACGGCAAAGTGGAGTCGGTATGCTCCACCCGCTTCGGCGTACGCACTATCGAGATGAAGCCCCTGCCGCTGCCAGCGGAGGAGCAGGCCAAGTGCTACAAGTGGCTGTTCTGCATCAACGGCCGCGACATGTTTATCAAGGGTACGGGCTGGTGCACGATGGATGTGATGCTCGAGTTTACCCGCGAGCGCTACGAGCGCTTCCTCTCCGTTGCCAAGCAGCAGCATGTGCAGATGGTTCGCGCATGGGGCGGCGGCATGCCCGAGACCGACACCTTCTATGATGTCTGCGACGAGCTGGGCATCCTCGTGCTGCAGGAGTGGCCCACCTGCTGGGACAGCCATTTCGTGCAGCCCTACGACCTGCTGAAAGAGACCGTGGAGCGCAACACCGTGCGCCTGCGCAACCACCCCTCGCTTGCCATGTGGGGCGGAGGCAACGAGTCGTACACCCTCGTGAGTCCGACCATCGACATGATGGGGCGCCTTGCCAAGGAACTCGACGGCACCCGTGTGTTTCACCGCGGCGAGCCCAGAGGCGGCAGTCGCCACGACTACCACTGCTGGTGGGAGAACTACCCCATCTCCTACAACCTCAAGATGACCGCCCACTTCTGGGGCGAGTTTGGCATACCGTCGCTACCCAACATCGAGACCATCAACCACTACCTTGACGGGGAGAGCTTCCAGTGGCTGCCCGACGCCGAGTCGAGGTTCACTCACCACACCGCCACCTTCGGCTACTCCGGCGACATAGAGAACCTCGCCCAGTATGCCGGCTACTTCATGCCGCTGGGCAAGCTGGAGGACATCATCCTCGGCTCGCAGCTGGCTCAGTCGGAGGGAGTGCGCCACACCCTTGAGCGTGCCCGCACCATGTGGCCGCAGACCACGGGAGCACTCTACTACAAACTCAACGACAACTACCCCGGCCTCTCGTGGTCGAGCATCGACTATGAGGGAGCCATCAAGCCACTGCACTACTTTGCGCGGCGTGCTTTTGCACCCACGACCACAGTGCTGCTTTTCGACACCACTAATCTGGCGCGTCAGGAGGCCGTGCTGCCCTACTACATGCTCAACGACGACCCCGCCCTCAACGGCAAGCAGCTCAAAGCCCACCTCACGGTGTGGAACCACAACATGCAATGCGTCTATGACAACACCTTTACCCTCACCCCGCGGCAGATGGTGGAGAAGATTGCCGACATACGGCTGAGCAGCGAGCAAACCACCTCCGACATGCTCTACCTCAAGACCGACATCCTTGGTCCCGGCAACAAACTGATTGCCCGCAACTGGTACATCAGCAACTACGAAAGCCACCCAGGTGCGCTCAAGGAGTCGAAGCCCGCCACCGTCGTGATGAAGCAAAAAGGCAAGAGCCTCAGCCTCACCAACACCTCCGACCAGCCCGCCGTAGGTGTCACCCTCGGTGCGCCCGGTCATGCCAGCGAGTTTATGCCCTCCGACAACTACGTGTGGATAGACCCGCACGAGACCGTCACCATTACTACCAACGTGCCACAATCCGTAGCCCTCGACTGGTGGAACAGGAGCCATTGAGCATTGAGTATTGAGCATTAACACTAAATATTATGAAAAATTCACTTCTTACCCTTACAGTTACCCTTGCACTCGCGCTCTTCACTTGGAGCTGCGATGACTCCGATGGTTCAGGAACCACCCCTACGGTTCTAGACGTTGTAATGAATGAATACAAGGCTCTCGTGGAAGAGTTTCCCGAAGCAAAAGACCACTTCATCGAAGCCCGCTTCACCCTCGACAAGGAAATAGCCAGCGCGTCGGCTGATGACATCAAGGCTGAGTCGGTGGAGATATGGTGCTACTTCTGGAACGCACAGCAAGGCTACAGCGAACTCTTTGTGCTGGACCGTGACCTCATCACCGGTGAAAAACAGACCTACCACTTCTTGGCAGACTCACCCTACACGGGCGACAAGCAGATACCCGAGTCGGAGATGAAGACGCTCAGCATCTCGCTGGAGAAAGCCCTGAAGCTGGCGCAAGAGAAGGTGGCAAGCGACAAGCCTAACAGCGACGGTCTCCTCACCAGCTATGTCACGCTGCGCAAGCCCCTCTATCCCTTCTGGACTAACCCGCAGTATGTGGTGGGAGGCAAGGCCACCCGCAGAGACCACGTGTTTATCGATGCCGTGGATGGCACAGTCACGATAGACGAGTCCGCCCTTCCTGAAGGCGACGCCATGTCGCTTATCACCGACGACTTCAACACCATCGTAGATGAGTATGGTGGCTTCCACCAGAGAATGGGCTATACGCTGGAAGTCAACTGGAAGCTCGTGTCGGTGGAGTTTGAACTCAACAACGCCCTCGATGCAGCGCAGGTCAGCGACTTAGAGCCCGTCAAGATTACCTACAATTTCTACGTGCCCGCAGAAGACGGCCATCCCTCAATCCTCATAAAGGCGATACGCAACTCGCTGCAGCTCGGCACCGAGTTGGAGTACAGCGAAGAGACCGACGTGCCCAATCCTTGGCCGAACAATCAGTACCTCCACCCGGCATACACCGACCGCCTGATTAGCCTAGAGGAAGCCATCACCGCCGTCAAGATTAGTCCTGTTACCGACACCGACACACCCATCGTGTCTATCTGTCAGCCGCAAGGCTTTGAGCGTGCCGCCTACGAATTCCTCGGCGACAAGGCACTCACCGTTTACGTTGACTCAGAGAGCGGAGAGCTAATCACTTCGGTGGCCCAGTAAACACCTATTCACCTTGAAGCACAGACTCCTATACTGCATAATCGCATTGTTCTTCTGCAATAGTATCATTGCGGAAGACTATGCGCTTGTGTGGCAGGAGGAGTTTGACTATGTGGGAGAGCCCGACCCTGCGAAGTGGACATACGAGCAGGGATTTGTGCGCAACCAGGAGTGGCAGTGGTATCAGCCGCAGAACGCTTATGTGCGCGACGGAATGCTGACCATTGTAGCCCGCGAGGAGCACTTCCCCAACCCCACGTTCAACCCGCAGTCAAAATACTGGGGGCAGAAGCGCGACAGCGTACATTGCACCTCGGCCTGCGTCATCACCAACGGCCGCCAGACGTTCCACTACGGCAGGATAGAGGTACGCGCCCGCATCCCCGCCACGCCCGGCACATGGCCCGCTATCTGGCTGCTGGGAGCACAGCGCAATCTGCCTGCGGCGGAGCGCAAGCCGTGGCCCTACTGTGGAGAGGTTGACATCATGGAGTACTACCCCGTCAATGGCAAGCCGCATCTCCACGCCAACGCCTGCTGGGGAGGCAAAGACGGCAACAGCGTGTGGGACTCACAGGCGATGCCTGTGGTCGAGGGTCAGTGGACCTCGCAGTTTCATGTGTGGAGGATGGACTGGGACGAAGACTGGATACGCATCTATCTGGACGACAAGTTGCAGAACGAGATAGACCTGTCGCAGACCATCAACGGCAAATATGGAGAGGACAACCCCTTCCACAAACCGATGTACCTGCTGCTCAATCTCGCAATGGGCAGCACCGGCGGACAAGTGGATAAGCAGACCATGCCTGCACGCTATGACATCGACTATGTGCGCTACTACCAAGCTAACAACAAATGAAGATATCCGCACCACTATGAGAATAGTCCTGTTTCTACTGACACCCATCATCGCCCTCGCTGCTGCTGCACAGACGACGGTAAACACCGCTGACGAGCTGTCGGCAGATAAGACCTATACTCTCTACAACCCCCACTTCACCACCTACGCCATCTACTCACCCGATGACCACACAACCTACGTGTGGACTGCCGAGATGATTGGCGATGATGGCCACGCGGTGAAGAACGAGTCCTACAGCCAGGCTTTCGACCCCACCTCGCCCTACGGAGCATGGATGGTGGTGGAGTATGACCAACATACATATATATATAATGTAGGGGCGCAGAAGTTTCTCGTAGTGGGAGTGACGGGCGGCACTCAGGCCACCACCCTGCAGGACGACCCCATCCCCGTGACTATCAGCGACGACGGCAACGGCAACTTCCACTTCATCACCACCGAGGGTCTGCGTAACTATATGTGCGCCGCCCCGCAAATGACATACCCCATCAGCGTATGGAGCAATGATGACGCGGGCGCCGTATGGGAGATGACAGAGAACCCCTCCGTGCCTGCTGACTATGAGACATGCATCGCCCTACTGGAGGCCAGAGTGCCGCACATGGGCAAGCTGCAGATAATCACTCGCTGCGGCAACATCTATCCCCAGACAAACGGTGGCGGATTTGCCGACAATATCGTGCTGGGACAGCCTCTCACCTTCTCCGCCCAGAGCCTCGACGGCTACACCTGCGCCGACGGCGTAGTCATACGCCATGGCCACAATCTTGACGGCCCGCAATACATTGACGAGGAGAAGCAATGGAGCGAATACTCCGTGCCAGCCACCCGAACACTAACGACTATTCCCGCCGATAGCATAGACGGTGACCTCAGGATTACTGCCATCTGGGAGCGCGTAGATGAAAACGCAGACGAACTCGTGTTCAGCGATGAGTTTGACGGCGAGGGCGAGCCGACAGCCGACTACTGGGTGCGCACCCCCCGCGCACACTCCACATGGAACCGCTGGTGCTCCACCGACCCCCGCGTAGTCTTTGAGCAGGGCGGCGCCCTCCACTGCCTCGCCATCCCTACCCCTAGCGATGTAGAAGACACAGAGCCTATGCTCACAGGAGGCATCAAGAGTCAAGGATTGTTCGCTTTCCAATATGGACACGCAGAGGCACGCATCAAGACCAACCAATGGCGAGGCAACTTCCCCGCCTTCTGGATGATGCCTGCCGACAACAGCGCGGGATGGCCCAACGCAGGCGAGATAGACATCTGGGAAACCATCGACGCCAGCACCCAGAGCTGGCACACCGTCCATACCAACTGGACCTACAACCTGCACCAAGGCACAAACAGCCAGACATACAACGGCATAGATTACAGCTGCTGGCACACCTACGCCGTGGATTGGGACGAGCAGGCCATCACATGGTACGTGGACGGCAACAAGGTGTGGTCCTACACCAAGAGCACCGACAGCAATGCTCTCGACAACGGCCAGTGGCCCTTCGACGCAAAGTTTTACCTCATCCTCAACCAGAGCGTAGGCAACGGCTCATGGGCTGCCAACGCCGACACCAGCCACACCTATGAGACACTCTTCGACTGGGTGAGAGTGTATCAGCCCGTCACCATCACAGCCCTTCAAGAGTCAAGAGTCGATAGCCAAGAGTCTGTGGGCAATGGGCAGTGGTATGACCTCAGCGGACGCAGACTTTCTGGCGAGCCTACCACACGCGGAGTTTATCTCCACAACGGCAAGAAAGTGATGAAATAACGCCGAAAAAAACATTCTATTTCAGCGGATAAACTCATAATATAATATGATAATGAAGAATAGAATTCTTTCCTTCTTTATGCTATGCGCATTTATGATGGCCCTTGGCGTGCAGCAGGCCGCTGCGGCTAGATTCAATGGACTGACAACCATCAACTCAGGCGGCAAGGACCGACAGTATTTCCTCTATGTGCCGGATTGCATAACCGATAATCGGCCGCTGATGATCTCGTGCCACGGCATGAATCAGGACTACCAATACCAGAAAGGATATGCACGATGGGAACAACTGGCAGACACCGCCAACTTTGTCGTAGCATACCCCGTAGGAGTGGAAGGGAGCAGCTGGGGCCTGAGTTACTCAACGGGATGGGACGTAGAAGGCATGACCGACGTAAACTTCATGCTCGACATTGTGGACAATTTGGCTGAACGATACCACATCGACCGCAGCAGGGTGTATCTGTCGGGATTCAGCCTGGGCGGTGCATTTGTGTACCATGTGATAAATACATGCGCAGAGGCCTTTGCTGCCTTTGCACCTATTAGCGGGTATGCGTTAATAGGTGCAGATTACTCGTCCTCCCGACCAGTGCCCATAGTGCATGTGCACGGCATGAGTGATGGCGTAATGCCTTATTCCGGAATAAAGGACTACATAAAAAAATGGGCAAATACGGACAATTGCAATCCTACGCCTATAGAAACGAAGAACGACATATATGAAGAATGTCGCTACACAAATGGAGACTGCGAGACAGAAGTGGTTCTATACTCGGTAAAAGGACGTGACCACGTACCGACGAACGAGGGATTCCATACGAGCAATGCAATATGGAACTTCTGTAAACAATACACGAACGGATGTGGGAAAATCAAAGAAGGGCAAATCAAGGGCGATGTAAACCTTGACGGTAGTCTCAACACTTCCGATGTTGTGGCCGTGTACACCTATATTGAGAAGGGTGAATTCTCTGGTTTCACTCAAGATGCC
>JAFZUB010000135.1 GCA_017618515.1 Bacteroidaceae bacterium | reverse complement strand
GTCAGGTAGAGGGATACGGGGATCTTGGACAGATCCTCGGTGCTCTCCACGAGGATGGTCAGAACGTTGTCGCTTCCGTCGATGGTCTCAGCGCCAGGATAGAAGCCGCCACTCTTAGCGAAGCCCTTGCTGCCACTGTTACCAATGATGGCGGTGTAGATAGCCACTACGTCAGCGGTGTTGACGCTGCCATCGCGGTTAACGTCGGCTGCCTCACGGGTGAAGCCGCTCTCGGCACCCTTCTCGATGAAGGTGTAAACAGCAACTACGTCAGCGGTGTTCTTGCTGCCGTCGCCGTTAACGTCGGCGGGCTCAGTGCCAGCAGCTTCCCATACGAGACCAACAGCCTCGAAGGTAAGTTCGGTTTCTACGCCTTCAACTTCACCTTCGAAGTAAGCGGGATCAACATAGCCCTTCAAAGGAGCGATGTTAGCTGTCTCTTCGAGAACTCTGAGCTCTACGTATGCATCCTCTTCCTCGGTAGCTGCAACGTTAGCGAAGTAAGCCTTGCCTGCCGGTATCGGAGTGATGTTGAGTCCACCTACAAGACCATTAGCAGTGCCGGCCTTGTCAACGATGTCAGCAGTAGAGGGAGCGGGAACGAGCAGGTCGTTGGTCTCCTCATCAACTACTACTACGAAAGGCTCACCAGCTGCGAAGCTGTCCTTCTTGTAGAGTTCTACGGTGGTAACATCACCGGTTGCCTCGTCAGACTTGGTCATGTTCTTAACAGCATAGAACTGGATGCCGTCGTTGAACTCGGCGAGTCCTTCAGTTGCGAACGGCAGAGTCTGAATGCGAGTGCCACCTGCAACAACAGGAATTACGACACCCTCGATATCCTCGTCAACCTCGCGGAAGGTCCAGTAGGAAGCGTGGGCGGTAGAGTTAGCATACCAACCAACGATAGCCTTACCTGCAGCAGCGCAGTGGAGACCTACACGAGCGGAGTTGTCCTTCTGGCTGATAATGTAAACGGCGTTACCATTGTCAAGGTTGATGGCAACCTCAAATGGTATAGGCTCGTTGGATATAGTGGTAGTCTTAGAATAGGCGTTGGCGCTCTCATTACCCATGTAGAGGCCGGTACCCATGTTCTGGATGTAGAATACATTGGGAGTGTCGCCCTCAACGGGGATGAACTGCCACATAGCGGTACCGTTCTCGTCGAGTGAGCCGTCGATGTTCTGGAGCCAGTTTACATTAGCGGTGTTGTTAGCAACGCCAACATACATGGTGCCTTCCTCGGAGTAGCTGTCCTCGTCGTTAGCATTAACGATGTAGTACCACTTGCCCGGCTCGGGAACAACCATATCGTCGAGCATAGCGTAGCGAGCCTCCTTGAGTCCTTGAATAGCGGCATCGATAGCTGTCTTGTCGAGAGCACCAGAAACATCAATACGCTTAGCAACGTCAACAGCAGTCTGATAAGCAGCAACGGTGGCATCGCTCTTGATGTTACCGAAGTTGTCACCAACTAAAGCACCGGCGATTTCCTTCTCAGCCTGTGCGATGTCAGCGAGCATTCCGTTGGCGTCAACGTAGAGAGCCTTCACTGCGTCGATGGCGGCCTGGAGGTCGGTGATGGTCTGTTCGGTAACGGTGCCATCGTCCACAGCCTTGCGGGCAGCGGTGATCTCAGCCTTGAGAGCGTCGGCTGCATCCTTCATGCCGTCAATATAGTAGTACTGCGAAACCTCCTCGCTGATAGTAGCGGGATAGAGGTTAAACTCAGCATAGGTGAAGTAAGCGGTGCCGCCAGTCATCTCCTCCATGTCGAAGCGGAGATACTTGTAGGCCTTGCCCAGCTGGATGATGTTGGATACATAGTACTGGCCACCAGCAACGCCATAAGGATTGATGGTGGTAATCTTCTCCCAAGTATCGGTACCAACGGTGTAGCCAGTGGTATCGTTGCTAGCATAGATAGCAATCTGGATTGGCTGGCTGAGCACGTCGGTGCGAGTGGTATCGGTGGTGCCTGCGTTGAAACGACGAGCGGTGCGGAGCACGAACTCGCTTACAGGATTCTTGCTGATATCTACAGCCAGGTACGGAGTCATTTCCCTGTGTGCATCGGGCCATGCCCATCCACTATAGTGAGAGTGGAAGAATGCCTGCTGATGGTCGGGGCCGTAGTTACTAGCCGTACCGGAGTCATACCAGTCGCCATCATCATTCTGCTTCCAGGTAGCGCTTACAATGCCGTCGATAAGAGCAGCGTAGCGGCCCTCAACAGACTCCTTACAGTTGGAGAAGAACTGGCAACCTTCCTCGCCCGGAGCCTTGGTGTCGTCGGCCTCGGTGATGAGCGGAGCGCTGAAGTTGGGAGCAACCACGAAGAGCTTATCGTAGAGAGCAGTACCCTGAGATGCCAGAGGAGCAACCTTGGCTATGAGGAGACTCTGTGCCTGATAAGCGATAGCAGCGTCAATATACTCCTGATTGGTAACAGTGCGGAAATACCATGCGGAACCGTTGTCAGCGCCGGTGTCCCAAGTTACGATGTCACCACTCTTACCACCGCCAGCGCTGTGGCTCTCGGTATGCATACCGTGAGAGTTGTAGCTGTTGTAAAGCAGCCACTGGCTCTGGCCAAGGGCCTTGAACATAATCGGGCGAGTGGAGTTCTGCACTACCATACACTTTGCAGAATTGCCAGTGCTGCTGGCGGGGCCGTCATAATCGTAACCATACTTAACGTTGGTCAGCCTCCAGTGGGTGTCATCACCGTCACCATACTTGGTAAGTTGCCAGAGGAACTCATACTTCTTGTTATCGAAGACATCGGTCTGCTCAAAGTCCATCCATCTTGCAGGCTTAGATACATCGGCAACATAAACAGCCTTCTCAACACCCTGCTGCTTGAAGAACTCGCTGTAACCACTTACGATAAAGTAGTAACCTTCGTGCATAGGAACGGTAACATCCTCAGCATAGAGAGCATTACGTGCATCCGACAAAGTCTGATACAGCTCGGCAAACTGGTCGTCTGTAGTAGTAGCCTCAGAGAGAGCATCAACAGCAGCTGCGTAAGCATCATCAAATGCCTTCACAACATCAGCCTTATACATACCGGGATCATCACCGCTCAGGTAAGTGATGTCGGCCTCAGCAATGAGGTCAACAAGTTCCTGAACTTTCTCCCTCGGGCCATTCTCTTCAACTGTCCAGAACTGCCAAGGATAATTCTCGCCAGACCAGGGAGTAAAACCAAGGTTATGATTCTGGAAGCCAAGTTTATAATGCCATTCGCTTCCGTCCTCCTGAGTAACAGGCCTGTTACGGGAAATAGCGAAACCATTGCTGGATGTACATTCCGAACGCCAGTCACCAGTAGAGTTGGCTTCTACGATAACCATGCGCATAGCCGTAGCCTTATCGCCAAAGCTAGCGTTACAGCCGGCATACTTGTGCATGTCGTAACCATCGAGGCCAAGATTGCCCTCGAAGTCTTCCTCCTGCATATAAGCATCCAAGAAGACGCTCTTCAGCACATAGAGGTCGTAGCCATCGTCAGACTTCTCACCAGTGGCCTCAATCTGCCAGAGGTAGTAGTCGTCAACGAGTGAAACACCCAGACCGCCATCATTGATATCAGGATTACTGTTGGCGTAAGGGTTGTCCACTGCATTGCCATCGGGGCAATAAATTGCATAGGTAACACCGGGCTGGGGAGATGTAGCCATCTCAACCAAGTGATACTTCTGTGCGTTGATGCCCACTGCAAACATTGCAAGCAGTGCAATTAAAGAATAAATCTTTTTCATACGCGAAAATTTAAAAAGGTTAATAAAAAAGTGTTTTTCTCGAAATTAGTATTGATAGGCAAAAATACACATTTTCCTTTTCCCTCCAAGTTTTTTGTGCCAAAAAAACGCATTTTGGTGAATAAAGTGCGCTTTTTTATTCAGTTGCGATGAATTTGGGGGGTATATCTGAATAAATAACCTCTCCTTGAATGTCCTTTTTAACAAAAACTGAAAAAACTCTCCCAGAGAAGAGAGAATAGAATAAGAAGTTAACGGAGTTAAAGAAGTTAACGCCCGCAAGCGGGCTCGAAGTTAAAGACGATACTCTTGACTCTAGACCATTATCACACACAGCCTCCTCCTTTTACACACCCCCTCCCCCTTTGGGGACTCCCCAGACCCTCTTAAGTTCCCCCTTAATGGGGATTCCAAGGTCGAACCAATTTATGGGGGAGAATTATTTCTTGTTGTTTAGGGGGAGAATATATTTAGCCAACGAGGTATTTGCCGAGGCGTGGGATGCGCTGAACGAGGACGCAGAAGAGGGAGGCGAGAGAGAAGGTGATGAGGGCGGTGGCGAGGATCTGGATGGGGGTGGTCCAGATGCCGAGGGTGGCGGAGGTGCCGATGCCGAGAGAGGAACGGAGCCAGCCGCTGATGAGGGCCAGCAAGAGCATGTGGCAGAGATAGACGCCGTAGCTGGCCTTGGAGACGGGCAAGATGATGCGCTGGAAGAAACGTCCGCTGGCTGTGAACTTACGGAAGAGGAGCACCCAGCCGACGGTCATAAGAGCAACGCTGGCCGTGTCGTTGATCCACGTGGTCTCCCACACGGCAGCCAAGCCAGTGGGTCCCTCTACGGGGAAGACACCATGGGCATCAGCGTCCACAGCCCAGAGAAAGCTGCAGAAACAGATGGCGAAGCCCACGAGCCACATAGGCAGGGCGACGGAGAGGGTGCGGCGCCACGACCACTCACCGACGAAACGGCGCAGATAGAGGCCCAGAAGCATGTAGCCCAAGAAACCACAGAAATAATAGAAGAGGCCGTAGGCGTTCCAACTTGCCTCACCCCAGAGGGGATAGTAAGCGGGGTTAGGGATGCCCGTAGGGCCGTACATAACGGGAGGCTCTCCCCCAACCCATGCCCTGACGAAGGGTAGCAAGGTGGTGAGGAAGCAGAGGGCGAGATAGAACTGCAGCTCACGCTTCTTGACACGCTCGGCCCACGGCGAGAGCAATGGCATGAGCAGGTATAGGCCTACGAGCATATAGACAAACCAGAGATGGCCTGCGGCATAGTTGAAGTTGAGGAGCAGGCTCTGCAGGTTCTCCACCGGTTCGCCCCAGACGATGGCATAGACCAGTGTCCACACCACGAAGGGGACCACCACACGAAGGGCGCGTCGGCGCAGGAACTGGCCGGTGGAATAGTGGATGGGGAATTGCAGGTAGCTGCTGGCCACGACGAAGAGGGGGACGCATGCTCGCACAAAGGTGTCGAACAAGGATACCCAGTAGGCATCGGCGGCCGTGAGGATGAGGGAGCCCTCGCCGCCCAAGTAGAAGGGTTCGGTGCTGTGGACGGTGAGCACCATCAGGCACGCCGTGACGCGCATCCAGTCGATCCAGACGTGTCGATTCATTGGTTATACATTATTTATATACACACGTGCGAGCAAACGATTATTTGCGGAAGGGGGGATTGAGGACATTGCCGAGGAGTTCGGCGGACTCGGGGTGCTCGCGGACGTAGGAATCGATGTGGCGGACGCGCTTCTCGGCGAGGATCTCATCGACGGCGATGAGGATGCCCGTCTCCTCGACGTCACCGAACTCATCGTTGACGGCGGTGCCGAAGACCTTCATGGTGGGCGAGAGACTCATATAGGCATTGACCAGCGGGGGGATGTTGAAGCCGAGCTTGCGCACCTCGGCATTGAGCAGGCGATAGTCGGCCTTAAAATCTTCCTCGGTGAGCAGCGACGCCAGATAGTCGGGAGAGGTGTCGAGCTGCAGGGGCTTGAGAGCCGTGACGAGGTGGTCCTTGTCGCCGAAATGCTTGTGGAGGAAATAGAGAATCATATCCCTGCCCACACGGCTGAAGCTGGGATACATGGTCACCTTGCCGAAGAAATACTTGAGGTTGGGCACCGCCACGATGAGTGCGCCGAGACCGTCCCACAGATTGTCGAGAGCGAAGAGGCTCTTGGCCAGCGAGCGGCCCGTGTTCTGATACTCCAGAGTGACGAAGGAGCGACCCAGCTCAATGGTCTGCGGCATATAGTCGCGGATGAAGTGGTCGGAGAAATGGAACATGTGGCTCGTGGCGAGACGCGGCTGCCCCTGGTCGTCGAGCGTTATCTCGTTGCCGGGGAAGAAACGATAGCCACCGATAATCTCCTCATCCTCGGGGTTCCATACGATGAGCTGCTTGTAGGGATTGGGGCAGATGTCGAAGTCATCGAGATCGAGAGCCTTGCCTGTGCCGCCACCAGCAGCGCGGAAGGCTATCTCACGCAAGCGGCCAATCTCCCTAAGCACGTTGGGCGAGTCTTGCCACGTAACGATGTATATCTCGTTGTTGCTCTTGTTGGTGCGGCGCAACTGGCGCTCCGGAGTCAGCTCGGCTTTGAGCACCTGCTTGTCAATAGGAGGGATAATGGGTTCCATCTCTGAAATTGAAAATTGAGGATTGAGGATTGAAAATTAGGATTTCTCTAGTTCGTAGACCTGGGCACGGAGCCACTGTGCCCAGTCGGAGTAGGAGCGGTCGGAGGTGAAGGTCTGCCAAGGGATGGGCTTGCCGATGTGCACCTCGAAGGACTTGTGCATGTTGCGGTAGAGCTCGTCGACGAGGAAAAGCATAGCCACATTTACCTTGAGGCCGAGACGCTTGCTCCAGTTGGCGATGCGGTAGAAGCGCTTGCTGTTCTGGCCACTGAAGTGGATGGGCACGATGTCGCGCTGGTGCTGCACGCTCTTCTGCACCACAGCCTTCTTCCACGGGAGGTCTTGCACACGTCCCTTGATCATGCGGGAGCATAGCTGGGCGGGGAACATGATGAGCTGGTAGTCGGAGGCGAACACCTCGTCAACCTTGAGCATCGCCTCGCGGCCCTGCGAGCCAGTGACATTGACGGCCACGCCCAGGGGACGGAGGCCCGGCAGATTCATCAGTATGTCGTTGAGCAGATAGCGTATGTTGCCGTCGTAGTGCTCGCCGATGATGGCTCCGAGAGCCACGCCGTCGATGCCTCCCAGCGGGTGATTGCTGGCGAAGGTGAAGCGATGGGCACCGTCGGCAGGCAGATTGTCGAGGCCGTGGACCGTGATGCGCATGTCGGCATATTCCACCACCGACTTGAGCCACTGCACGCCCTCCTCGTCCTTGTGAGCGCGGAAGAAGCCGTTCATGTCATCCTGATGGATGATCTTTTTCAGCCATCGCACCACGAAGCGCGGCACATAGCGAGCCTTGTTGCCCATCTTGTCATGGAGCACTCGCTCGACATCTATTTCCACAGAGTTTGGCATACTATACCAATTTAAGTTACAAAATTAGCGTTTTCTTTTCGCAAACCAAACAAAAATCCATCAATTATTGAAAAAATCGTAAAAAAACATAAACTTCTACACAGAGAGCGAGCATTTTTGCGTATATTTGCCGATTGAAAAATTAATTTCTTTATACTATGACTGATACAATTAGAAAGACACTACGCGACAGCGCGGGTATGCGCTGGACCGCCTTGCTGCTGTTGGCCTTTGCCATGTTTTGCAGCTACATCTTCATGGACATCCTCTCGCCCATCAAGGACCTGATGGAGACCACCCGCGGCTGGGACTCCACGGCGTTTGGCACGATGCAGGGTTCTGAGGTGTTCCTCAACGTGTTTGTGTTCTTCCTCATCTTTGCGGGAATCATCCTCGACAAGATGGGAGTCCGCTTCACCGCTGTGCTCTCGGGAATAGTGATGCTAGTGGGTGCCGTGATCAAATGGTACGCCGTTAGCGAATCGTTTGCCGGCAGCGGACTGGAGACGTGGTTCACAAACAATCTCAACTATATCCCCGGCTTTGACGAGCTAGGCGTCTCACCGTTCTATGAAGGCATGCCCGCGTCTGCGAAGTTCGCCGCCTGCGGCTTCATGAAATTCGGCTGCGGCGTAGAGATGGCCGGCATCACCGTGAGCCGCGGTATCGTGAAGTGGTTCAAGGGTCGCGAGATGGCTCTGGCCATGGGCTCTGAGATGGCGCTGGCACGACTGGGTGTTGCCACGTGTATGATATTCTCGCCCTTCTTCGCTCACCTGGGCGAGGACGTAAGCGTGAGCCGCTCGGTAGCCTTCGGCGTAGTGCTGCTGTGCATCGCGTTGATAATGTTTATCGTCTATTTCTTCATGGATAGGAAGCTCGACGCCCAGACCGGCGAAGCAGAGGAGAAAGACGATCAGTTTAAGGTTAGCGACATAGGCAAGATACTCACCTCCAGCGGTTTCTGGCTCGTAGCCCTGCTGTGTGTGCTCTACTACAGTGCCATCTTCCCGTTCCAGAAGTATGCGGTGAACATGCTGCAATGTAACCTCACGCTTGAGGCTCCCGCGTCAGACTCCTTCTGGTCAAGCCAGTCGGTGACCATAGTGCAGTATGTCATCATGCTCGTGGTGGCTGCCGCCGCGTTTGCCAGCAATTTCCAGAAGAAAAAGAACTTGAAGTACGGTCTGCTCATCACGTCGGTAATAGCACTCGTAATATACTGCTACATGGGCTACATGCGCCAGTCGGCAGAGGCCATCTTCGCCGTATTCCCGCTGCTGGCCGTGGGTATCACTCCCATCCTGGGCAGCTATGTGGATCATAAGGGCAAGGCCGCCACTATGCTGGTGCTCGGCTCGCTGCTGCTGATAGCCTGCCACCTGACATTCGCCTTTGTGCTGCCGATGTTCAAGGGCTCGGCAGTGGGCGGCATCGTGATAGCCTACCTCACCATATTGGTACTCGGCGCTTCGTTCTCGCTGGTACCCGCCTCGCTGTGGCCCAGCGTGCCCAAGCTGGTGGATGCCAAGGTGATCGGCTCAGCCTACGCCCTGATTTTCTGGATTCAGAATATCGGTCTGTGGCTGTTCCCGCTGCTGATAGGCAAGGTGCTCGACAAGACGAACCCCGACGTGACCGACCCCACACAGTTTGACTACACCGCCCCGCTGGTGATGCTCGCCTTCCTCGGCGTGGCAGCTCTGGTGCTCGGCCTTGTGCTGAAGGTGGTGGACAAGAAGAAGGGTATCGGACTGGAAGAACCGAATATTAAAGAATAAAAACCCAGGACCCCCTCTTATCCCCCTGGAGGGGGAAGATAGGATAGATTAAATACTAAACTAAAACAATATTTCTATGTTTGAAGGACAACCAAAAGGGCTATGGGCCCTGGCATTTGCCAACACGGGCGAGCGATTCGGCTACTACACGATGCTTGCCGTATTCATCCTGTTTTTGCAGGCAAACTTCGGCTGGAGCAGTGGCACGGCCGGCGTCGTTTACTCCAGCTTCCTGATGCTGGTATATTTCCTGCCTCTGTTTGGCGGTATCGCCGCCGACAAGTGGGGCTACTCAAAGATGGTGACGATAGGTATCTTCATCATGTTTGCGGGCTACGCCCTGTTAGCCATTCCTCTTGGCGCCAGCACCGTGGCTATCGCTGCCATGGCTGCCGCACTGCTACTAGTAAGCTTCGGCACAGGTCTCTTCAAGGGTAATCTCCAGGTGATGGTGGGCGACCTATACAACGACCCCAAGTATGCCGACAAGCGCGACAGCGGCTTCTCGCTCTTCTACATGCTCATCAATGTGGGCGCCCTCTTCGCTCCCACCGCAGCCATCAAGATAATGGAGTGGGCACAGAACAGTCTCGGCATCAGCGAGCAGGACAGCTATCACTTCGCCTTCGCCGTGGCATGCGTATCGCTGATTGTCAGCATAATGATTTACTACGGATTTAAGAGCACATTCAAGCAGGTGCTGACTCCCAACAAGAAGGAGGCTGCCGCTGCCGCAGTGGAGAACAAGGGCGACGAGCTCACCCCGTCGCAGACCAAGGAGAGGATTATCTGCCTCTGCCTCGTGTTTGCCGTGGTGATATTCTTCTGGATGGCATTCCACCAGAACGGCGCTACCCTCACCTACTTTGCCCGCGACTATGTGGCCACCCAGGCTACCGGCCTCACCGCCATGGAGTTTGACGTAGTCAACCTGCTTGCTGTGATATTCATAGTCTATGGTCTGTCTGGAGTGTTCCAGAGCAAGGGCAACAAGGCCCGCGCCATCTACGGCATCCTAATCGTGCTGGGCGCTGTATGGCTGATATACAAGTATCAGCAGGGCGCACAGGCCGACATCGCCGCTCCTATCTTCCAGCAGTTTAACCCGTGCTTTGTAGTGCTGCTGACTCCCGTGAGCATCGGCATCTTCGGCTGGCTGGCCAAGAAGGGCAAGGAGCCCAAGGCTCCCGTGAAGATTGGTCTCGGTATGCTTGTGGCTGCTGCCGCCTATCTGCTGATGACCATGTCGTCGATCGGCCTGCCGGCACCCAATGCCACCAATCCGCAGCATCTGGCCGACGTCACCCCCAACATCCTGGTGAGCACATACCTCATCCTGACCTTCGCCGAGCTGCTGCTCTCGCCTATCGGTATCTCGTTTGTGAGCAAGGTGGCACCGCCGAAGTACAAGGGTATGATGATGGGTGGCTGGTTTGTGGCCACCGCTATCGGCAACTTCCTCGTGAGCATCCCCACCCTCATCTGGGGCAAGACGGAGCTCTACGTAGTATGGGGAGTGCTGATGGCTATCTGCCTTGTGGCAGCACTGTTTATCTTCTCGATTATCAAGAAGCTCAATAAGGTTGCGTAATTGATAACGCAGGAGCAATATAAGCAACTTGTGGAGCGTGCGCAGCAGCTCGGCCACTATCTCAATATCGACGCCAAGCGTATTGAGCTGGAGGAAGAGGAGCTGCGCACGCAGGCTCCTGATTTCTGGGACGACGCCAAGGCTGCCGAGACCCAGATGAAAAAGGTGAAGGGTCTGCAGTTTTGGATCAGCCACTACGAGGAGCTGCAAAGCCTCGTGAGCGAGGTGGAACTGTCGCTGGAGTTCTACAAGGACGAGATGGTCAGCGAGCAAGAGGTGGACGACGCCTACGCCAAGGCACTCAACACCCTGGAGGCCCTGGAACTGAAAAACATGCTGCGCGCCGATGAGGACGCCATGGACTGCGTGCTCAAAATCAACTCCGGCGCCGGTGGTACCGAGAGCCAGGACTGGGCATCGATGCTGATGCGCATGTATCTGCGCTACGCCGAGGCCCACAACTACCGCACCCGCATTGCCAACCTGCAGGACGGCGACGAGGCGGGCATCAAGACCTGCACCATAGAGATAGAAGGCGATATGGCGTACGGCTACCTGAAATCGGAGAATGGTGTGCACCGTCTGGTGAGAGTGTCGCCCTTCAATGCTCAGGGCAAGAGGATGACTAGCTTCGCCAGTGTGTTTGTGACACCGCTAGTGGATGACACGATAGAAGTGACCGTAGATCCGTCGAAGATAACCTGGGACACCTTCCGCTCCTCCGGCGCAGGCGGCCAGAATGTCAACAAGGTGGAGACAGGCGTCAGACTACGCTATCAGTACACCGACCCCGAGACGGGCGAGCAGGAGGAGATACTCATAGAGAACACCGAGAGCCGCAAGCAGCTCGAGAACCGCAACAACGCCATGCGACTGCTGCGCTCCAACCTCTACGACCGCGAACTGAAGCGCCGCCAGGCCGCGCAGGCCAAGATAGAGGCCGGCAAGAAAAAGATAGAATGGGGCAGCCAGATACGCTCCTACGTGTTTGACGACCGCCGCGTGAAGGACCACCGCACCAACTACCAGACCAGCGATGTGGGCGGAGTGATGGACGGCAAGCTAGACCCCTTCATAAAGGCCTATCTCATGAGCGAAGGCGGAGCGGCAGGTGTATAAATACAGTATTTCTGCCACGAAATACGGCATATTACAACACAAATCACTATATTTGCATTTGCAAACTAACATCACATCAATAATATGAACCAGAAACACCAAGCCAAAGTAAACAAGCGCAACGCCAAGCAGGAGAAGCAGGCGCAGATGGTAATATGGGGCATAATCATCGGCCTCATCGTGCTTGCTCTCGCATTTGTAATCTCCTATTCCCTGAGCTTCTAAAACAGCTCTCGCAGCCCTCGTGGAAATAGAACACAAATTTCTTGTAAGCGGCCCTTACAAGCATCTTGCCATTAGCTCTTCACATATTGTGCAGGGCTATCTTTGCGATGACCCGAGGCGCACAGTGCGTATCAGAATACGCGACGACGAGGCCTTCATGACAATAAAAGGCGCCTCTTCCGCCGATGGCCTCAGCCGCTACGAGTGGGAGAAGCCGATAGACATAAAGGAAGCCCACGAGTTGCTTGATTTGTGCCTGCCCGGCACTATCGACAAACACCGCCACATAGTTCCCTGGGAAGGACACGAGTGGGAGGTGGATGAATTTCACGGCCATCTGGAGGGCCTCACCCTAGCCGAGCTAGAGGTGGAAAGCGCTGATACGGAATTTAAGAAACCTCCCTTTCTTGGCAGGGAGGTCACTGGTGATCCGCAGTATTACAACTCGCAACTGCGGAAAACGAGAAAGGGATAAACTACCGCGTCACTATAACGCCAGCAGACGTCTTACCACTATATAGCATAGTAAGACGAGCTGGAGTATCAGCATCACGGGAATGCCTATGCGGAAAGCCTTTTTCTGAGTCTTGTGGCGAAAAAGAGTCATCGCCATCAACGCACCGATGCTGCCGCCAACTGCCGACAGCACCAGCAGCACAACCTCTGGGATGCGCCAGCGACCACTCTTTGCCTTATGCTTGTCGAGGGCAAAGAGTCCGAATGTCAGCAGATTGAGGAGTACTAGTCCGTAGAAAGCGAAAAACAGCAAGGAGGTCTAATAGTTTAATAGTTTAATAGCTTAATAGTTTAATCGAAGACTATCACGTTGCCATCAACGGTGGGCTCTTTCTCGGGTGCCACGTAAGGGCGCTGGTCCTGGGTGAGGGCATTGATGTTGCGGAGGGTTTCGTTGGTGCGCTTATAGGTGGGAGTCGTCTCCACCATTGAGATAATTTCGTCGTTGTCGAGGCTCTCGGGCACAAACTTGTAGATGCGATAAGAGTGGCGCGCACGGTTGGAGTCGCTGTCGCCATAATACTTGCCGCGGCGCTCCTCGCGCTCCTGCCTCTGCAGCTCGTCCTCCTCGGAGGGCAATTCCTTGCGGCTGCCTTCCACGTCGCTGAGCACATCGTTGAGCATAAAGCCAGTAGCGAGGATGGTAACCTTCACCTGCTTGCCCAGAGTCTCGTCGTTGGCGATGCCAAACTTGGTCTCCACGTCGGAATCGAAACGCGACATAAACTCGTGAATCTCGTTCATCTCGTCCATCATAAGCGACTCGCCTTCACCGCTCTTGCAGAAGGTGATGTTGAGCAGCACGCGCTTGGAACGATAGATGTCGGAGTTGTTGAGCAGAGGCGAGTGAAGGGCATTCTGGATAGCCTGGCTCACACGGTTGTCGCCGTCGCCGTAGCCAGTACTCATGATAGCCACGCCGCCATCCTTCATCACGGTGCAAACATCGCGGAAGTCGAGGTTGACGATACCATGCACTGTGATAATCTCAGCGATACTACGAGCTGCCACGGAAAGGGTGTCGTCGGCCTTGCCGAAGGCATCAAACACAGGCAGACTCGGATATATCTCGCGCAACTTCTCATTGTTGACCACCAAGAGGGCGTCAACATACTTCTGCATCTCGTCCACACCGTCGAGGGCCTTGTCGATCTTCTTGATACCCTCGAACTTAAAGGGGATGGTGACGATGCCCACGGTGAGGATGCCCATCTGGCGGGCCTCACGCGCAATGATTGGTGCCGCACCCGTGCCGGTGCCACCACCCATACCCGCTGTGATGAAAGCCATCTTGGTGCCATCGTCGAGCATACGACGAATATCCTCAATACTTTCCTCTGCAGCCTTGCGCGCACGCTCGGGCCTGTTGCCGGCACCAAGTCCCTCTGCGCCCAACTGCAACCGATTGGGCACGGGGTTGTCGCTGAGAGCCTGACTGTCGGTGTTGCAGACCACGAAACTGACATCGTGGATGCCCTCGTTATACATGTGCTTCACGGCATTGCCGCCACCGCCGCCCACGCCAATGACCTTGATGATACAAGGCTTCTGCTTGGGCATGGCAAAATTCAATACATTCTCTGGCATAGTTATATATTTTTATGTTTTGTTTCTGTTCATACGGATATTGCCCACGAAGCGCGAGGTGCGCTTGTAAGTGGGCGAGGTCTCGATGTCGCTGATAACATCGTCCTTGTCGAGTTCCTCATTGAGAAACACAAACGTGTTCCACTTGCGCTGGCTACGACTGATGCGCCCATAGAAATACTCGTAGAGTATCTGCAAGCGCTCGCCCTGGGTAAGGCGATACATCTCCTCGCCGTAGATATCCTCATCGTCGGGGGCTTCCTCCAATCCGAAGCCTGAAGCTAGGATGGTGACCTTGACCTTGCGGCCTAGAGTGTTGTCGGTGCCGAAAGAGTGCTTGCTCTCTATGCGTTCGTCGAAGCGCGACATGAAAGCGGTGAGTTCGTTGAACTCCGACACTGTCAGCTGCTCTCCATCGGCGGCGGTACTGTTGAAGATAGTCATCAACAGACGCTTAGACTTATATACATTATTATTATTAAGTAGCGGCGTGTTAAGCGCAGCATCGATAGCATGGTTGAGGCGGTCCACACCCTCGGCATAGGCCGTGGAAATGATGGCCACACCGCCATCCTCCAGCACGCTGCGCACGTCATTGAAGTCGGCATTGAGAGTGCCATACTTCATAATGATGTCAACGATACTCTTGGCAGCCACGGCGAGAGTCTCATCGGCGCACGCCAGGGCTTCATCCATAGGCAGAGAGGGATAGACCTCAAAAAGCTTCTGGTTGTTGATAACCATCAGCGAGTCAACGTTCTTATACATCTCCTCAAGGCCTATGAGAGCCTTGTCGATGCGATTAAGACCCTCGTAGAGGAAGGGCAGCGTGACGATGCCGACAGTGAGGATGCCCATCTCCTTGGCAATGCGGGAAATGACGGGCGCTCCGCCGGTGCCGGTGCCACCACCCAGTCCGGTAGTGACAAACACCATCTGTGTGCCGTCGCTGAACATCTCGCGGATATCATCGACGCTCTTCTCGGTAGCGAGCTGTCCCTTGCGCGGGTCACCACCCACGCCGCGACCGTCGTCGCCTAGCCTGATGCGCTTATCGACCAACGAATGGTCGAGGGAAGCCCAGTCGGTGTTGCACACAGCGAAAGACACATTGGCCAGACCTTGCATGTGCATGTGGCGCACTGCATTGCAGCCGCCGCCACCCACTCCCAGCACCTTGATTATGCTCGGAGTGCGCTTTTCAAAGCCTTTGAATGCAATTTGGGCACTATCTATGTCTTTCATCGCGGTAGAGTTTTCTAACTACTCTTCAGCAAACTTGTTGAACCAGTCCTTTAGCTTCTCCATGCGGCTCTTGCCGTCTTTCTTCTTATCCTTCTTGTCGGGGGTTTCCTCGTCGGCATAGCCAATCTCGAGACCGCCGCCGGCATTGGGTTTGACCTCTCCGTTGTGAGGTCCGAAGATATCGTCGTTGGCGCGCTCCATCTCTGCGGTGCAGTTCTGGTTGGCATTGGCAATCAGACCTAGCACAGCCAAATAGCGAGACTCTGTATTCTTAATGCCGTCGGGCAGGATATAGTCGGCCGACTGCGAGTTCTTGCGCACAGAAACCTTGTCGATGCCCACCACCTCTTTGAACACATTAGCGATATTGGGCATGTTGGCGCCACCACCAGTGAGGAAAGCACCGGCCACGAGGCTCTCGCGGGCATATTTCGATTCGTTGATTTGTTGCTTCACATTGACGAGTATCTCGGTGAGGCGGGCGTCTATCACAGCACTCAGCGTCTTGCGCTGTATCTGCACGCCGTCGGCAGTAACCTTGATTACGGCCTCGCCCTCCTCCTCGGTGAAAGAGGCGTAAGGCTCACCGAACTTGCTGGTCATCAGTTCCTCTGCCTCAGAGTGCTCCAGCTGCAGACTCATGATATCCTTGGTGATATTGTCGCTGCCCAGAGGAATGACAGACAGGAAGCGCAACAGCTTAGACTTGTAGATAGACACTGTAGTAGTGTCGGCGCCGATGTCCACTAGCACGCAGCCTGAGTTTTTCTGAGCATCGTTGAGGAGCTGATCGGCTACTATAAGCGGGGTAAGCTTGTAATCAACTACCTGCACGCCCACTTCCTGGAAACAGTTCTGCAGATTGGTGAGTAGCTTGGACTTAGCCACAATATTGAGGTAGCGGCCCGTAACATTGCCACTCAGCACACCGACAGCATTCATCACCTTCTGGGTGCCAACACTGAACTCCTGCGGTATGGCATCGAGTATGCTCTGACCTTCATAGACATGGTTGACATTCTCGTCGTAGATGCCGTCGATGTCTTCCTTGACAATCTTGTGGTCACTCTCAAAGAGACGATTCACCTCGTTGTGAACGGAGTGAACACCCTGGCCCGAATAGCAGACATAGACCTGAGTTATGTCCTTTTGCAGTTTCTCCTTAAGCCTGGCAATGATATTGCGGACACAGGAGGTTGCCTGATCGGCGTTGTAGATAACGCCCTTACGGATGAAGGTAGCAGAATCCTGCTGCACATGGGCGGTAACTTCTATCTTACCGTCACGGCGCTTTACGCCGGCCACGCCAATAACCTTAGACGAACCCAGCTCAATAGCGATAATGTTTAATTCTTCTGTTGCCATATATATTGTTTTTTGTATTTATTCCTATCAAACGGTATGCTCTCACGACACGTCGCGCTTGGTGCACACGACCTGATTGTTGTACTCCAGGCTGATACGGCTGTACTTGTTCCAGCCCACCTCGTTGATTACCTTCTCATAGAAGGTCTTGAGATGCGAGAGCTTCAGGCCAATATCTTGCGGCTTGCCCAGCGCCACGATATGGTCGCCAAGGCGCGGTGCCAACTCTATCTTGCCATCGGGAGTGACGTTAATCTGCTCAATCATGTCGTTCCAAAACTCATCGTGCTGGATAATCTGGGCAAACGTGGTGAGATATTTCTTATTCTTGTTGTAGTTGACGTTGCCTGTAACCACAATCACGTCGGCGGGGTAGTCCACATGCTTAATCTTATTGCCGTCGGCATCGATGTAGTAACCCTCTCCCACCGAAGGCATCACACGCAGCACGGGCAGTTTCTGGCTCACCTCAATCACCACCTCGCCGTCGGGGCGGCTGTAGCAAGTGCTGTGGAGCACAAACTGATGTCCGTCAACAGCGCGCTTAATGCTGAACAGGCGGATGTCGGCCATCTTCTTGCCCTCGGGACTAATCTTGGCGTCCTTCAGTATCTGCCTGATATCTTCCTCCGACACAAAGTTGGCTCTCTCCTTGTCGGTTATCACCACGCTCACCTTATTGCACACGGTGTTGTCTTTGCTTCGGTTGAATTTCACAAAAGCAAACACCAAATAGGCAGCCAGGCCCACCAACAGGAGCAGTTTCAAGATTACTTTCATTAGATGTCGGTCTTTATAATATCGGCAATGCGCTGGGTGTAGTCATCCAAATCACCTGCACCGAGTATCACCAGCACGTCGGTGGGGTGCGACTTCACGAAGTCGAGCACTGTATCTTTCTTAATAATGTATTTCTCAACGCCCTCGGCAAGATTGTCATAGATGAGTTTGCTGCTTACGCCCTCTATCGGCAACTCGCGAGCGGGGTATATCTCTGTCAGCACAGCCTCGTCGAGCAACGAGAGGCTCTCTGCGAACTCCATATAGAAGTCATGGGTACGGCTATACAGATGAGGCTGGAATATCGCCGTCAGTTTGCGCCCGTCAAACACCTCGCGCAGCGACAGGATGCTCTGTCTTATCTCTTCGGGGTGGTGGGCATAGTCGCTCAGCACTACGTGGCGGTCGTTCTTAACCTTGAAATCAAACCTGCGCTCCACACCCTCGAAACTCGCCATCGCAGACCGCAGCTCATCAGGGGCTGCGCCAGCCATCTGGGCCAGCGCCAGTGCCGCCACACCGTTCTCAATATTGATGCTCACGGGCACTCCCAGGTGCACATTATCTATATCGCCAAGCGGCGACTTATAGTCAAAGACAATCTCTCCACCGCCGATACGCTCGTTGGCAGCGTGGAAATCACCCTCGCTACGGCCGTAACTGTACACTCTCACCCCCTCTTGAGGTCGCGCCTTCATCTTAAGGCCAGTGTGCATAATCAGCGCACCGCCAGGCTGCACCAGACTTGAGTAGTGGTTGAAACTCTCCAGATACGCCTCCTCGGTTCCATAGATGTCGAGGTGGTCGGGATCAGTGGCGGTGATAACAGTAGCCCACGGCCTGAGCTGATGAAACGAGCGGTCAAACTCGTCAGCCTCCACCACCACATACGGACTCGACTGGCTATATAGATAATTGGTACCGTAGTTCTTGCTTATACCGCCAAGAAAAGCATTGCACCCCACCCTGCTCTCATGCAGCAAGTGTGCTGCCATTGTCGTGGTGGTTGTCTTGCCATGAGTGCCTGCTACGCACAGAGCCTTCATGGCGCGACTCAGAGTGCCAAGCACCTGGGCGCGTTTCTGCAGTTCAAAGCCACCGTCGGCATAGTAGTGCAGTTCAGTATGGTCGTTGGGAATGGCGGGGGTATAGACCACCAGCGTATGCGCCTTGTCCTTGAAGCAGGGGTCGATGAGGTCCACGC
>JAFZUB010000134.1 GCA_017618515.1 Bacteroidaceae bacterium | reverse complement strand
GGCCATGAACGAGAGCGACGGCATGGCGAAGATTCTCACCGACGAGAATGACGTCATCATCGGTTGCCACCTGTATGGCCCCCCCTCCGCCGCCCTCATTCAGGAGATAGCTGCGCTGATGAACAAGAACGCCACCCTCTCCGAGCTGGTAGAGATAGTGCATGCCCACCCCACTCTCGGTGAGGTAATACTGAATGCAGCGCATGCGTAGGTAGGTCGAGAGTCTAGGGTCAAGAGTCTAGGGTCTAGAGATGGCCCCCTCTTATCCCCCATGAAGGGGGAAGATATGACAGATTGCGAGTGCAGCAAATGGCTGTGCTCGCAGTTTTTGTGTATTATGAGTAGAATTTGTTCATAATTTTGCGAATGTTTGGTGTTTATTTTGGTTATTACAAAAATAATGTTTATTTTTGCATTTAATAGCGAGACTGCGCACAAAAGGAAATGCCTCGGCGGTCACCTGGCGCGGCACGCTCATTTGTCTAAGCTAAAATCTAACACCAATAATCAAATGAAAAAGTTTTTATCATTTCTCGCAATGCTACTCTTCGTGGCAGCGAGTCCCGTTCAGGCTCTCGTAGAGGACCTCAACCCGAATTATGCCGTGTCGGTTGACCCAGTGTCGAGGTACACAGTCAACACCGGCAAATGGTATGTTTTCTATAATGTCGGCCGCAAGGTGTATCTCTACGGCAACGGTGGTCACCGCTCTACCCTACTGGTGGACTGCAGCACTGTGCAGGAGAGCGCTCCTTACCTCTATCGCCTGGTTGATGCAGGCGGAGGCAAGTACTATGTGCAAACCGCCGAGGGCAAATACATGAAGGACCTTGTGACATGGAACGCAGCTCCGGGCTTCACCACCAATATAGAAGAAGCGGGCAAGCTTACGTTCGAGGAAATCAACAGCACCGCCGGCCACTGGGCTGTGAAGGGTTCCAGCTATTACATGGACAGCAACGGCACACAGATGGTGGCCTACGGCAACTCGCCCACCTTCAACGGCAACAGCGACTGGACCATCTACGAGGCCCGCATCCTCAACCCCGATGAACTGACAGGCGGTACGCTTACAAGCTTCCAGCTGGCAAGAGGCGGACTCTTCAGAATACAGAGCCGTGGCAACAACAGCCAGTATATCGTGGAGAATGTAACCACTCACAAGGGTACTACAAACACCAAGTCAACCCAAACTTTGTCGCAGATGTGGATTATCGAGCATGGCGACGACGGCTTCAGTTTGCGCAACGCCAAGACTGGCGACTATCTGCAGTCTAACTACAACTGCACCGCGTCGAAGTATTTCTGGACCATCCAGCTGAGTCCCAACAACACCTCCGACGAAGACAAGTATATCATCATCTGTCACGGCGAGGTGAAGTCGGGCAAGAGCAACTGCGCTAACCTGAAGAGCGGAAGCAGCGGTCTCACCGACTGGTATTATGATAACGACCGCAACTCCGAGTGGACACTGCAGCCCGTGGCCAGCACAGAGGTAGATACAGCTACCGTGAGGGCCAACCTTGATAATGTGCTTGGCGTAGGCACCCTTGATCTCGATGCCGGCGTTTACTACAGACTAACCAACCTCAGCGACGGTATGGTAATGGCGGAGCGCAAGGGCGACAACAATATCGTGACCATGGACTCGCAGGACGATGCATGGGAGCAGTATTGGAAAATCACCCGCAACGATGAGGACGGCACCTACTCGCTGCAGAATGTGTTCTCAAAGCGTTGCCTCAACCGCAAGGCCACCAGTCCCTCCAGTGCATGCAGCGGTACATACATGACGACAACGAATGGCGGCAACAGCCAGTGGTGGCAGGTAGAGCCCAGCTCATACGCATGGACCAGCTCATACAATCTCATCGAGCCACTGAAACCGGAGTCGGGTCTCGGCGCCAAGGACAATCTGGGCGTGAATACAGATATCAATAAGACCGCCGCACAGTGGATACTCAACCGCGTCGAGCTAACCGACGAGCAGCTGCAGACTGCCGCCGACGCCTACGAGGAGTATAACCTTATATATAATACAAGCACTACGGTGCTCAACACCCGTCTGCAGACTTACTTCAGCGACTATGCTTACACTGAGCTAAAAGATGAATATAAAGAAATGAGCGATGAAGACCTGACGGCCGCCATGCAGGAGACCGGACTGCCGAAGATGCTCATCAATATGGCGCTGAAGATAAAGAACGACACTTGGGGTCATCGCGAGAAAGAGTTCCGCATCTACGACTACGAGGCCTACAGCGACCCGACCAAGTGGAACTCGGGCAGTCTTATAGGCACTAGCTATCAGTTCTCGCCGCAGACAGCCCCCACCGGCATCAGCGTAAAGGCTGGTGACGTGGTGCTGATATTTGCCGGCGCCAACGCTCCCGCCAATGCCACCCTGACCTTCAGCTCCAACAAGGGCTACGCAATCAATCCTTCTGTAACCCAGCTCAAGCGCGGTGTGAATGTGTTCGTACCCTCCGACGAAGGTCATCTCTTCATCCACTATACCATCACCAGTACCAACAAGAAACTGGCTGACTTCTCCCCCATCACCATTCATATCGAGGGCGGAAGAGTGCAGGGTTACTTCGACATCACCCGCGGACACACCAACGCTGACTGGAAAGATATGGTTGCCAACCTCTTCCAGGACGAGATAGTACACATGAAGTCGAAGTACTATCAGTATAACATGAACTATGTTGAGCTCAAGAAGCAGATTAAGGACAGCGAGCTTGACGAGATAGACACCGACGGCATTGCCAAGGGCATAGAGGGCACACTCCATCGCTGGGACCAGCTGGTGGCTGTGCAGCGCGATCTGATGAATGCCGACAGATTTGCCGACCGCTTCAACTGCATGCTTTCAGCATCCAGCTCATCTGACGGCAATCCTTATGCCACCACATACGGCACATACTATCCGGGCGTGGGTACTATCATGAACTACGATGCCATGACCCACGGCAAGGAGAATGACAGCGGAGCAAACTACTGGTGTATTGCCCATGAGACGGGCCATGTGCATCAGAGCCTCATTAACCTTGCAGGCTGCACCGAGATATCCAACAACTTCTTCTCACAGGTGTGCACCTGGATGCAAGGCTCCAACACCGGTCGTGGCGGCCCGTGGAAGGAGGCACGCGACTCGTTCCATGAGGGCAAGTTCTGGAACGACTATGACCTGTGGCAGCGCTGCCGCATGTATTTCCAGCTCTGGCTGTACTTCCACCTGATGGAGCACAACACCACATTCTATCAGCAGCTGTTCGATAAGTTCCGCGAGAGTCCCATCCAGATGTCCACCGACGCATCCAACCCAGGTAGCGGCACAACCGACTACCTCAAGTTTGCCAAGTTCTGCTGCGACATAGCACAGGCCGACATGAGCGAGTTCTTCCAGTTCTGGGGATTCTTCGTGCCAGTCAAGAACTATGTCATCAGCGACTACAGCACCAAATATATGACCACCACTCAGGCAGAGATTGATGCCGCCATCGCTTACATGCAGAAGTATCCGAAGAAACTGGGTAACATCATGTTTATTGACGAGCGCATCCAGAAGTATCCCGCTGACTATCCTGGCATGGCAGAAGGCACAATGCGTGTGGCCACTACCAGCAATGCTACTCCTGGTGATGCTAGCGAGGTAGGCCAGCTGGGTATGTTCACCGACTTTGTTGACGGAGCACCCTACCGCAAGTATACCTGCACCTATAGGGCAAAGACAAAGGAGATGCTTATCTCCGGAGGTCAGGGCGCAGTAGGCTTCAAGTTCTACAATGCCAACCACCAGATGATATATGCAGACAACAACTTCACCATCAAGATGCCTGATGACATCATCAACACTGAGTACTACATCGTAGCGGCTCTGGGTGATGGCTCCGACCTTATCATCTACGACCCGCGTAACCTTACAGCAATCAACGATGCCACTGTGGCAGTTGATGAGGATACGACCTTCGATCCTGCCAAGCCTGCCTGCGACCTCTTCGGTCGCCAGGTGGCCAATCCGCAGCGCGGCAACGTCTATATCCAGAATGGCGCGAAGGTGAGGTATTAGGATGTGAAGATGGCTGAAGGCTGATGGCTGAAGGCTGATGTAAGATGTGGGTGGGCACATTGCGACAGAGTTGCGATGTGCCCGCTCTCTTTTTTTAGTGCACAAAGAAAAACCCCACGTCCATGATAGACGTGGGGAAAATAATGAAGAAAATGAAAAAGTAAGTGTCCAGTAATTACTTGGCGTAGTTGATGGAGCGAATCTCGCGGATAACGCAAACCTTCACTTGGCCCGGATAAGTCATGTCAGTCTGTATCTTGTTGGCTATGTCAAGTGAGAGCTGATTGCACTGAGCATCATCCACCTTGTCGGCGCCTACGATTACGCGGAGCTCACGTCCTGCCTGGATAGCGTAGGTCTTGGTTACGCCGGGATAGCTCATGGCAATGTTCTCAAGATCCTTGAGTCGCTTGATATATGCCTCAGCCACTTCGCGGCGAGCACCGGGACGAGCACCACTGATGGCGTCGCACACCTGAACGATGGGCGCAATGAGAGTGGTCATCTCACACTCGTCGTGGTGGGCAGCGATAGCATTGACACTCTCAGGCTTCTCCTTGAATTCCTCTGCTATCTTTGCACCATACTCTGCGTGTGACAGCTCGGTGTCCTCATCAGGCACCTTACCGATATCGTGGAGCAGACCAGCGCGCTTAGCCTTGCGTGAGCTGAGACCGAGCTCTGCAGCCATGATGCCTGCCAGATTGGCTGTCTCACGAGCGTGCATGAGCAGGTTCTGACCGTAGGATGAACGGTACTTCATCTTACCGATGATGCGAATCAGCTCAGGATGCAGACCGTGGATGCCAAGGTCAATAGCTGTGCGCTTACCTGTCTCGAGCACTTCTTCGTCAACCTGCTTCTTCACCTTGGCCACCACTTCCTCGATGCGTGCGGGATGGATGCGACCGTCGGAGATAAGTTGATGGAGTGCAAGACGGCAGATCTCGCGTCTTACAGGATCGAAGCCTGAGATAACAATGGCCTCGGGAGTGTCGTCAACAACAATCTCCACACCGGTGGCAGCCTCCAGGGCACGTATGTTGCGGCCTTCGCGACCAATGATGCGGCCCTTGACCTCGTCGTTGTCGATATGGAAGACGGTGACAGAGTTCTCCACAGCTGTCTCGGTAGCCACACGCTGGATAGTCTGGATAACAATCTTCTTGGCTTCCTTGTTGGCCGTCATCTTGGCCTCGTCCATGATCTCGTTGATATAGCTCTGAGCAGAGGTGCGGGCCTCGTCCTTGAGTGAAACGATGAGGCGCTCTTTAGCTTCCTCTGCGGAGAGACCGCTTATGGTCTCCAGTTTTTCGCGCTCCTGAGCTTCCAACTTGGCAACCTCTTCTTCTTTGCGCTGCAGATTGAGGCTCTGCTTCTCGAGGTTAGTCTGCAGGGTGTCCAGTTCCATCTTGCGACGGTTGGCCATCTCC
>JAFZUB010000133.1 GCA_017618515.1 Bacteroidaceae bacterium | reverse complement strand
GGCAACAGAGGATGGTCTGCTGGATGACAATTCTGACGGAATGGAAGTGGGCGAGAAGACCGAGTATTCAAAGGAAGACTACGACAACGAGCGAATCAACGACTATTCTCCCGATGATATCCCCACCTATTATGATCCCGACCGCACTCGCGAGCGAGTGATAGCTGATCAGACATCTTTCTACGAGAGTTTGAAGGAACAGGCAGCCAGTTGCAACCTTACTCCAAAGCAGGAACGCATTATGGACTATCTGATTGGGTCACTTGATGAGGATGGTTTCTTGCGTAAGTCGCTGCGTGTTCTCTGTGATGAAATGGAGATTTATGATGGGGTAGAGGCTACGTTGCAAGAAGTGGATGAGGTGGTGAAAATACTCCAGACCTTTGAGCCTGTAGGTGTAGGCGCCAAGGATTTGCAGGAGAGCCTTATCATTCAGCTTAATAATATTGATGCCGAAAATCCAGTGCGCGACAAAGCGATAGAGATACTAACGCGCGGCTTTGATGACTATAAAAACAAGCGCTACAACAAGCTTTGTGACCGTTTTAAGATTGACCGCGAGACCTTGGACCGCGTGTATAGCTTTGTGCGGCATCTCAACCCGCGGCCAGGCGGCTCCATGGCATCGGCTGACAATGCCGCACTGCCGGTGTCGCCTGATTTCATTGTGGAGGAAGTGGACGGAGGCTTCAATATCACTCTTTGTCATGGCCACATACCCAAAGTTAAGGTTAGTTCTATATATACGGATTTCGTCTCGGCTGGTTCAGGCGCCACTTCTATTGAGCAAGAGACGGTGCGCCGGCAGGTAAGCGAAGCCCGACTTTATGTGGCGGCTGTGAAGCAGCGTCAGCGCACGATGCTTGAAACGATGCGCGCCATTGTTCATTTGCAGCCCGACTATTTCCATGAGGGCGACCGTTCGCTGTTACGCCCGATGACTCAGAAGGATGTTGCCGATATCATACACCGCGACCCAAGCACGGTGTCGGGTGTGGTTTCTAACAAATATGCAGAGACAGCCTTTGGACTTATCTCTCTGGCGAGCCTGTTTACGCAGAGTTTTGTCAACCAGCAGGGCGAGGAGATAATGCGCGAGGCTGTCCGCATCAAGATGCGCGAGTTGATAGACAATGAGGACTCTGCTCACCCTATCACTGACGATGAGTTGGCTGAGCAACTGGGCATAGCTCGCCGCACGGTGGCAAAATATAGAAAACAGATGCATATTCCTGTAGCACGATTGCGACGATGATGACCAACAAACAGATTCTCGTATTGGCGAAGATGTTTACGTTGCTCTTTGCGCCTCACTATTTCCCGTTGCTATGCCTGCTGGTGTTGATGGGATTCAGCTACATGCGCATATTCCCAATCAACTACAAGATATTCCTGCTTGTCTTGGTCTATCTTTTTACCATTGCCATCCCCTTGCTGCTAATAGCTTTGTACCGCAAAGTAGTGGGAATAACGCGCCATCAGATGAGCCAGCGCGAAATGCGCACCATGCCATACGTAATAAGCATAATGAGCTATTTTCTGTGCTATCACATACTCACGTCCCTCATAGTGCCGCACTTTGTGGTCAGTGTAGTGCTAGCTTCGCTATTTGTTCAGATGGCCTGCGCCCTAGTAAACTGTTGGTATAAGGTGAGTACTCATTCGGCTGCGGCTGGCGCGGTCAACGGTGCGCTAATAGCGTTTTCCTTTATCTTTAACTTCAATCCGATGTGGTGGCTTTGCGCCACGCTTATCATTGCGGGCTGCGTTGGCAGCAGCCGACTCCTCTTGCGCCGCCATACACTGGCGGAGGTCAACACTGGACTGTTCTTGGGCTTCTTTGTAGGCCTATTCACAATACTTTTCTTCTGATGCAATTAACTAAAAAACTATAAATTCATATTATGCAACCTATCGTTAGTATTATCATGGGCAGCACATCTGATCTGCCCGTAATGGAAAAGGCAGCCAAATTCTTCGATGAAATGGGCATTTACTTTGAGATAAATGCTCTCTCTGCCCATCGTACTCCAGCCGAGGTGGAGGCTTTTGCGCGCGAGGCTAAAGGGCGCGGTATTAAAGTGATAATTGCTGGTGCCGGAATGGCAGCTGCATTGCCCGGAGTGCTTGCAGCCAGCACCACAGTGCCTGTCATAGGAGTACCCATCAAGGGAATGCTTGACGGGCTTGACGCCTTACTTTCCATCGTACAAATGCCTCCTGGCGTTCCTGTAGCCACTGTGGGAGTCAATGGTGCCCTTAACGCAGCCATACTCGCAGCTGAGATGCTGGCTCTTGCCGATCCGCAGTTGGCTGAGCGTGTATCTGCATATAAGGCAAGTCTTAAGGACAAGATTGTCAAGGCCAACAAGGATCTGGCTGAGGTCAAATATGAGTTCAAGACGAATTAGCAGTGTGGCCAGGGTAGGGTCGCTTGCTATCGGAGGCGACAACCCTATACGCGTGCAGTCGATGACCACGGTTAACACCAATGACGTGGAGGGCTGCGTTGCGCAAGCCAAGCGTATCATTGATGCCGGTGGCGAAATGGTGCGCTTTACTACTCAGGGCACTCGTGAAGCACACGCTATGCAGCAGATATCGGAGCGACTGAAGGCTGACGGATACGGACAACCTTTGGTGGCGGATGTGCATTTCAATTCCAACGTGGCCGATGTGGCAGCCTGCTATTGCGAGAAGGTACGCATCAACCCAGGCAATTATATCGATCCTGCCCGCACTTTTAAGCACATTGAATACACCGACGAGGAGTACGCCGCAGAGCTTAGGCGCCTCGACGAGCGACTGGTCACCTTTATAAATATATGTAAGGAGCACGGCACTGCTGTACGCGTTGGCGTAAACCACGGTTCGCTGTCCGACCGCATCATGTCGCGCTATGGCGACACGCCCGAGGGCATCGTGGAGAGTTGTATGGAGTTTCTCCGTATCTTCAAGCGTGAGGACTTTACCAATGTGGTCATCAGCATCAAGGCTTCTAACACGGTGGTGATGGTGCGTAGTGTGCGATTGCTTGTCAGCACTATGGACGCTGAGGGCATGTGCTATCCGCTCCACCTTGGAGTCACCGAGGCTGGCGAAGGAGAGGACGGACGCATCAAGAGTGCCGTAGGTATCGGAGCCTTGCTCACCGAGGGCATCGGTGACACCATACGCGTCTCGCTCAGTGAGGAACCGGAGTGCGAGAGACCCGTAGCACGCAGGCTGGTAGAACTTATCCCGGAGTGTACTCGCCTACGCCGCGAAGCGGAGGCCAGCATAGAGAGCGATACAATCACTCTCCGTGTGGAGGCCCCCGATTGGGAGACCCTGCAACTCAAGGCTGCTATGGCTGTAGGCGC
>JAFZUB010000132.1 GCA_017618515.1 Bacteroidaceae bacterium | reverse complement strand
CTGGCTGCTGATGTTGTATGGGTAGTTGCCTGTCAGCACGAAAGGCTTGCCTCCGAACAATGCGGCAAGGTCCATGCGCAGGAAATCACCCTCTATCAGGCGCTCTCCGCGCAGCATGGGGAAGTGTTCTTTCAAGTAGGCGATACTCTCCCTGTCCAACTCCACCACATGGAGGTCACGCCCTTTGGTCAGCAGGTGCTCGGTCAGTGCACCGGTGCCAGGGCCCACCTCCAGCACAGGCATATCAGGCGCCGCATCCACCGTGTCGGCAATACGGCGAGCCACTGCTTCGTCAACAAGGAAATGCTGGCCCAGCGATTTCTTAGGTCTTACGTCGCGTCTTCTCATATCTATTTATCTGCTTTGCATTATACAAATTATGCCAGATGGAGTAGAACCCTCCCGCCAAGGCGGTGAGCGGGTTGAGGAATGTGTAGCCCAGCCAGATGGCGAACACCGTGTTCTTCTGTCCGCAACTCTGCGTGGCACTCACCCTGTCGCCGTGAGCCTTGCCCATAAAATGGCCGAAGGCAAACTGAGCGGCACAGGCGATTATGGACACCACAGCGATACCCGTAAGCAAAGCCACCGAGGCATGACTATGAACCAGCGCTTTCACACTCATAGCTATGGCCAGCGTCAGCGACACCGCCCATATATAAAACGCTACCCCCGACACCGACGCAATCCTCGTTGTCAAGCGCGGCCACAACCACCGCAGCAGCAGAGCCAGCAGCAGAGGGCCTATCAGCAGGGGGAAAACTTTGAGCATTATTGAGCATTGGATATTGAACATTGAGTTTTGGACATTTACCGTTCCGGTATGCAGCATAGGGATGACTATTGGCAGCAGCAATGCAGCGGCAAGATTTATAATTATCGTGTAAGTAGTAAGACTGCCCACGTTGCCGCCCAGCTTTGCCGTCACAACTGCCGCTGCTGTTGCTGTAGGGCAGATGAAGCAGAGCATGGCGCACTGAGCGATAACTGACCATTGGACACTGGAAATTGAACATTGATATGCCAGCAGGGCACAGAGTGCGAACAAGCCAACCTGCATCAGCAAGGCGTAGAGATGCCAACGGCTAAAATGCAGGTCACGCATCTTCACCTTGCAGAAAGTGATGAACAGCATCAGGAAAATCAACACCGGCTGCACCACCTCCACCGTGCGCAGCACCCACCCATGAGTGCCATCCAGCGCTGGTATTGCCGTGTAGATGAAGTAGCCCGCGATGCCTATTACAATAGCAATAGGCAAAATCAGTTTATCTATTTGCCGCTGCATGCCTCGGTGAGTCGATGGGAAATACGCATAGCGCAGAAGTTAGGGCCGCACATCGTGCAGAACTCACCCCCAACCGTATGATTCTGCTTGTAGTACTCCAGCGCCCGCTCAGGGTCGAGCGAGAGATTGAACTGGTCCTTCCATCTAAACTCGTAGCGCGCCTTGCTCAATGCGTTGTCGCGCACCTGTGCTCCAGGATGATGCTTGGCCAAGTCAGCGGCGTGCGCCGCAATCTTGTAGGCCACCACGCCAGCCCTCACATCGTCGCGGTCGGGCAGACCGAGGTGCTCCTTCGGCGTCACGTAGCAAAGCATCGCCGTGCCGTACCACCCTATCATAGCCGCACCAATAGCCGACGTGATATGATCGTAGCCCGGTGCGATATCCGTCACCAGTGGGCCGAGCGTGTAGAAGGGCGCCTCGTGGCACTTCTCTATCTGGCGGTCCATATTCTCACGAATCTTGTCCATCGGCACATGGCCAGGGCCCTCAATAAATGCCTGCACATCCTTCGCCCAGGCGTGCTCCACCAACTCGCCCATCGTGTCCAGCTCCGCAAACTGGGCGCGGTCGTTGGCATCGTTCACCGAACCGGGACGCAGTCCGTCGCCCAGCGATAGCGCCACGTCGTAGCGGGCGCAGATGTCGCAGATGTCGTCGAAGTGCTCATACAGGAAGTTCTCCTTGCCGTGGCGCATACACCATTCCGATATGATGCTGCCACCGCGACTCACCATGCCCGTGAGGCGCTCCTGCGAGTAAGGGATGTTCTTTAGGCGAATGCCACAGTGAATGGTGAAATAATCGACGCCCTGCTCGCACTGCTCAATCAGAGTATCGCGGAAGATGGACCAATCCAGCTCCAAGGCGTGACCGTTCACCTTCTCCAGCGCTTGATAGATAGGTACCGTGCCCATCGGCACGGGACAGTTGCGGATAATCCACTCGCGCGTCTCATGGATATTGCTGCCCGTAGAGAGATCCATCAAGGTGTCTCCACCCCATTTGCAGCTCCATATAGCTTTCTCTATCTCTTCGTCGATACCCGATGAAGTGGACGAGTTGCCTATATTAGTGTTGATCTTCAGCAGAAAGTTGCGACCTATTATCATCGGCTCAGCCTCGGGGTGGTTGATGTTGGCGGGAATCGCGGCGCGACCCGCTGCCACCTCCTGCCGCACATATTCTGGGGTGATATGACTCTCTATTCCGAGCGTTTCGCAGTTCATGCGCTCGCGGATAGCAATATACTCCATCTCGCGAGTGATGATGCCCTGACGGGCGTAGTACATCTGCGTGAGCTGGTGACCGTCCTTCGCTATCAACGGGAGGCGTGTGTTGGGAAACCGCACGTCGGCCAGAGCTGGGTCGGCGGCACGCTGGCGACCGTATTCGCTGCTAAGCTCCGTGAGCTGGCGGCAGTCACCGCGTTCCGTTATCCAAGGAGTGCGCAGCGGGGGAAGTCCCTGCTGGATGTTCGTCTTGATATTGGGGTCGGAATATGGCCCCGAGGTGTCATAGATAAGCACCGGGGCGTTCGGCACCGTGTGGGTGGTGCCGTCAGCGGAGCGTGTCACCGTGGGCGTGAGCTCCACCTGACGCATACCGACGCGCAGGTCAGGGAACAAGTGACCGTCGAGATACACCTTCTTTGAGGACGGGTAGGATATGGTAAAGGAATCTCTCATTTCGTTTCGCTATAATTTGGCAGCAAAGGTAATAAAAAAACCGAACACATCCAAATAAGCACCCTCTAAAAAGTTTTGCACTTTATGTGGGATAAACGAGAACGAAAAAAAATTTTATGCCCTTTTGGGGTGTATTCGGATTTTATTTTGTAATTTCGCACCTTAGAATAAATAAAAAGCAACTTCATGATAAAGCACATCAAGTTAAAGAAAGGTCTCGACCTCCGTCTTCAGGGACAGGCGCCACAGCGCTTAATGGACTCGCTGCCCATAAAAGGCATCTTCTCTGTGATGCCGGCGGACTTCTACGGCTTCAAGCCAAAGCCCGTGGTGCAGCCCGGCGACCACGTGATGGTGGGCTCTCCCCTACTAATTAATAAAGAGGTACCCTCGCTGCAAGTCACATCGCCAGTGAGCGGCACAGTGAAAGCCGTCGTGCGCGGAGAGCGCCGTAAACTCCTCTCCATTGACATCGAGGCCGACGGTACACAGCAGTGTAAGGCGTTCGCCATACCTTCCACCCCCGACACCATGACGGGCAACGAGGTGAAAGAGCTCCTACTGGAGAGCGGACTGTTTGCCTTCATGCGTCAGCGCCCTTACGACATCGTGGCGAACCCCAACGATAACCCAAAGGGCATCTTCATCTCCTTATTCAGCAAGATGCCTCTCGCCCAAGACTTCTCTTTCACCCTAAAGGGTGAGGAGCACAACCTGCAGGCAGGCATCGCCGCCTTGTCGAAGATTGCTGCGGTGACCATCGGTGTCTCTCCCGAACAAGAAGGCTGCATCGATACCCTATTGCCCAACGCAAACATCTACGTATTCAATGGCCCGAACCCCGCGGGCAACGTGGGTGTGCACATCAACCACATCGACCCCGTTAACAAGGGCGAGGTAGTATGGACGCTGGGCGCCGAAGAGGTGCTTTTCGTCGGTCGCCTGATAACGGAGGGCAAAGTGGACATGACGCGCACGATTGCCATCGCCGGTGCCGAGGTGAAGGAGCCCGCCTACCGAAAGACGGTAATTGGCGCCCCGCTGGCTGACCTGCTCGACGGCAACCTGCTGCGCGCGGAGCATATACGCATCATCAACGGCAATCCGCTGGTGGGCACCAAGACGAACATTAACGGCCACCTGTCAGCACGCACCACAGAGGTGACAGTGATACCAGAGGGCGACGACAAGGACGAAGTGCTAGGCTGGATGATGCCGCGTCTGAAGGACTTCTCTACGAGCCGCAGCTACTTCAGCTGGCTGCAGGGCAAGCGCAAGGAGTATAACCTGGATGCCCGCATCAAAGGCGGCGAGCGCCATATCATTATGAGCGGCGAGTATGACCGCTACCTGCCGATGGATATCTACGGCGGATACTTGATAAAGGCTATCCTGACGGGTGACCTGGACCGCATGGAGGCCCTCGGCATCTATGAGGTTGCACCCGAGGACTTCGCGGTGGCGGAGTTTGCTGACTCCTCGAAACTGGAGTTGCAGCGCATTGTGCGCGAGGGGCTGGACCTGTTAAGGAAAGAAAACTGAAAAACTGAAAAATAGCACATATACTCGATGAATTTCATAAAAAGATTTTTTGACAAGACGCGACCGACCTTCAGTGAGGGTGGCAAGTTGCACGCTCTGCGGTCGGTGTACGAAGGCTTCGAATCGTTTCTGCTGGTACCGAACACTACTAGCAAGAGCGGTGTGAGTATCCACGATGCTATCGACTCGAAACGCATCATGTCGATTGTGGTGATTGCGCTGATGCCGGCGATGCTGTTCGGCATGTATAACATTGGTTACCAACACTACCTGGCTGCAGGGCTAGAAGGCTCGCTGATAGAGATGTTTGCCTATGGTCTGCTGGCTCTGCTGCCGAAGATTGTGGTGAGCTATGCCGTAGGACTCGGCATAGAGTTTGTGGTGGCACAGTATAAACACGAGGAGATACAAGAGGGCTACCTGGTGACGGGCCTTATTATACCGCTGATTCTGCCCATCAACTGCCCGCTGTGGATGATGGCGCTAGCCATCGCCTTTGCCGTGATCTTCGCCAAGGAGATTTTCGGCGGCACAGGCATGAATATCTTCAACGTGGCGCTGGTAGCGAGGGCATTCCTGTTCTTCTCTTACAGCGGTAAGATGACAGGCGACGAGGTATGGGTTGCCAACGAGTCGATACTGGGACTAGGCAAGGACCTACCTGACACATTCACGTGCGCCACACCTCTGGCCGAGGTGGGCAGCGGACATATGAGCGCCAGCCTCAACGATATGGTTGTGGGTTTAATACCAGGCTCGGTGGGCGAGACAAGCGTTATAGCTATTGCCCTAGGTGCCGTGCTGCTATTATGGACAGGCATCGCGAGTTGGAAGACAATGCTCAGTGTGTTTGTGGGCGGCGGACTGACTGCAGCCCTTTTCCATGCCACGGGCAGCACGCCCATAGAATGGTATGAGCACCTGGTGCTGGGCGGCTTCTGCTTCGGTGCAGTGTTTATGGCTACCGACCCTGTGACCTCGGCACGCACCGAGGGGGGCAAGTATATTTACGGCTTCCTGATAGGTGTGATTGCCGTGCTGGTAAGGGTGCTCAACCCGGGATACCCAGAGGGCATGATGCTGGCGATTCTATTTATGAATCTGTTCGCTCCGCTAATTGACTACTGTTTTGTGCAGAGGAATATCAATCGCCGCATGAAACGAAGCATTAAAAATTGAAAATTTGAAAATATCATAACATCGTGAGCAAGAAATTAAATACTAACTCGAATTTGTATATCATCATCTACGCTGCGCTGATGGTGGTGATTGTAGCGTTTCTGCTGGCATTTGTGAGCAAGGCGCTGCAGAAGAAGAGCGATGCCAACGTAGCTATCGACAAGAAAGCGCAGATACTGGCGTCGCTGAACCTGCGCGATATCGACAAAGACCAGGTAGAGGCGAAATACGCCGAAGTGGTGGAGAAAGAAGACTTGACTGGCGATACACCTATATATATATGTAAGGTAGAGGGCCAGACAAAATATGTGGTGCCAGTAAGCGGCATGGGCCTCTGGGGCGGCATCTGGGGGTACATAGGCGTGAACGAGGACCGCAACACGGTGTATGGTGCCTATTTCTCTCATCAGGGTGAGACGGCAGGTCTGGGTGCTCTGATTGCCGACCAGCCGTTCCAGGACCAGTTCAAGGGCAAGAAGATTTTCGGCGACGACGGCGAAGTGGCTCTCTCGGTGGTGAAGGTGGGCAAGAAGGTTGACGGCCTAAGCGACGATAGTCGTTGCGACGCTATCACTGGCGCTACGCTGACCTCCGATGGCGTGGACCTGATGCTGAAGGACTGTCTTAAAAAATTGAAACATTGAAGAATTGAAAATTACTAAAATAGCAAATATTTTCCAAGGGTTTCTTATCAAAACAAAATAAGGCGGCTCTGACGGAGCCTCTCAATCTGAACAATCCTATCGTGGCGCAGGTGCTAGGCATCTGCTCGGCGCTGGCTGTGACATCGCAGCTAAAGCCTGCCATAGTGATGGGCCTGTCGGTGACTATCATCACCGCGATGGCCAATGTGGTCATCTCGCTGCTGCGTAAGACTATCCCCAACCGCATCCGTATCATCGTGCAGCTGGTGGTGGTAGCTGCGCTGGTGACTATCGTGAGTATGGTGCTCAAGGCGTACCTCTACGACGTGAGTGTGCAGTTGTCGGTGTATGTAGGACTAATCATCACTAACTGTATCCTGATGGGTCGCCTCGAGGCGTTTGCCATGCAGAACAAGGTGCTACCCTCGCTGCTCGACGGCATAGGCAACGGCCTCGGCTACGCCTGGATATTGGTGGTGGTGGCCTTCTTCCGCGAGCTACTAGGCAACGGCACGCTGCTGGGCTACACGGTGATTCCGCAGAGCTTCTATGAGATGGGCTACCAAAACAACGGTATGATGACGATGCCTGCCATGGCTCTCATCATAGTGGGCTGCGTGATTTGGGCAAACATTGCGTACAACAATAGAAAAGTGAAAAAATAATGGAACATATATTTAGCCTATTCGTTCGGTCCATATTTGTGGACAACATGATATTCGCTTTCTTCCTCGGCATGTGCTCCTACCTTGCCGTGAGCAAGAGTGTCAAGACAGCGTTTGGCCTTGGCATTGCTGTAACGTTTGTGCTACTGATTACAGTGCCCGTGGACTGGCTGCTTCAGACGAAGGTGCTGTCGGAGGACGGCATCCTCGGTGTTGACCTCAGCTACCTGTCATTTATCCTGTTCATAGCCGTGATTGCGGCGATGGTACAGTTGGTGGAGATGGTGGTGGAGCGCTTCAGTCCGTCGCTATACAACGCGCTTGGCATCTTCCTGCCGCTGATCGCTGTGAACTGCGCTATCATGGGTGCGAGCCTATTTATGCAGCAGCGCATCAACCTCGACCCTGCCAACACGCAGTATATCGGCAGCATCTGGGACTGCCTCGCCTACGCGCTGGGCAGCGGCATCGGCTGGCTGCTGGCTATAGTGAGCTTGGCTGCTATACGCGAGAAGATGGCCTACACTGATGTGCCCCGCAGTCTGCGTGGACTAGGCATAACATTCATCACCGTAGGACTGATGGCCATTGCGTTTATGTGCTTCAGTGGAATGAAGATTTAATTGAACATTAACTTTCGAACTAACATAAATCATGGATTTTAGCTTTATACTCGCAAGTATCGGAGTTTTCCTTGCTATAATTATCTTGCTCGTAATCGTGCTGCTCGTGGCAAAAAAGTATCTGTCGCCGAGCGGCAACGTGACCATAACCATCAACGACAAGGACACGCACTCTGTGCCGCAAGGCAGCAGTCTGCTCTCCACACTCGCCGACAGCGGAGTGTATCTAGCCTCGGCATGCGGCGGTAAGGGAAGCTGCGGACAATGCAAGTGCCAGGTAGTAGAAGGCGGAGGCGAGATACTCGACTCTGAGAAGGGGCAGTTCACCCGCAAGCAGATAAAAGACCATTGGCGCCTGAGCTGTCAATGCAAGGTGAAGGGCGACCTGAAAATAAAGGTGCCCGAGAGTGTGCTCGGCGTGAAAGAGTATGAGTGTACGGTGGTAAGCAACAAGAATGTAGCCACATTTATTAAAGAGTTTATTGTGGCACTGCCCGAGGGTGCGCACATGGACTTTGTGCCCGGCTCATACGCCCAGATACGCATACCGAAATATGAGATGGATTACGACAAGGATATCGACAAAGACTCCATCGGAGCCGAGTACCTGCCGTCATGGGAGAAGTTCGGACTCTTCGACCTAAAGTGCCGCAACACCGAGCCGACCATACGTGCCTACTCCATGGCAAACTACCCTGCCGAGGGCGACCGCTTTATGCTAACCGTACGCATAGCCACACCACCCATGAAGCCCAAGCCACAGGTAGGATTTATGGATGTGATGCCGGGCATCGCCTCCAGCTACATTTTCACCCTCAAACCGGGCGACAAGGTGCTGATGAGTGGTCCGTTCGGCGACTTCCACCCCATCTTTGACTCAAAGAAGGAAATGATATGGGTAGGCGGTGGTGCCGGTATGGCTCCGCTGAGAGCACAGATAATGCACATGACCAAGACACTCCACACCACGGATCGCGAGATGCACTACTTCTACGGAGCGCGTGCCCTCAACGAGGTGTTCTATCTCAATGACTTCCACGAGTTGGAGAAGGAGTATCCCAACTTCCACTTCCATCTGGCTCTCGACCGCCCCGACCCCGTTGCCGACGAGGCAGGCGTGGCCTACACGGCGGGATTTGTACATCAGGTGATGTATGAGACATATCTCAAGGACCATGACGCCCCTGAGGATATAGAATACTACATGTGCGGCCCAGGCCCTATGAGCAAGGCCGTGGTGGGAATGCTTACCGACCTCGGAGTAGAGCCTGAGAGCATAATGTATGACGACTTCGGAGGATAAACTCTGGACACGCGACTACATCAAAGTCTGGGCGGCAAACTTCATGATCTTCTTCTCGTTCATGATAGTCATGCCGCTTTTGCCTTTATACCTTAGCGAAGAGTTCGGCGCGACTCCACACACCATAGGCATAGTGTTGAGCGGATACGTCATAACAGCCTTGCTTGCGCGTCCCTTCAGCGGATATCTCGTTGATACTCTACCCCGCAAGACAGTCCTTCTGACAAGCTATTTCCTCTTCTTCTTTTTCTTCGCCGGCTACATAGTAGCCAGTTCGCTTACCCTCTTCACCATTTTCCGTACCATCCACGGAGCCCCGATGGGCACCGTCACTGTGGCCAACTCCACCGTGGCCATCGACGTGCTGCCGTCCTCGCGCCGCGCCGAAGGTATTGGATACTACGGCCTTAGCAACAACCTTGCCACTGCCATAGCGCCCACCGTAGGACTGCTTATATACCAATATCTGCACTCCTACAACCTCATCTTCACAGTAGCACTCATAGCCTCCGGCATCGGACTGTATATCAATAGCACCGTACGATTCAAACCTCGGCCAGCAGTGACAGGTAAGCAGCCCATTTCACTAGACCGCTTCCTACTACTCAAAGGATGGAGCGAAGGCACCACACTGGCATGTCTGGCATTCTCGTACGGAGTGCTGTCCACCTACCTTGCCATCTACGGTAAGGAAGAACTCGGTGTTACCGGTGGTACAGGTCTTTTCTTCGCCATACTATGCATGGGACTCATCGCCAGCCGTTTGATAGGAGTGCGTACACTTCGCCAAGGGCGCATCCTTTGGAACTGCACCATAGGCATGACTATATCACTATTCGGCTATCTGCTATTCGCCGCTGTGCCCTCAGCATGGGGATACTATGGAGCAGCACTAATCATAGGTCTCGGCAACGGACACATGTTCCCCGCCATGCAGAACATCTTCATCAATCTTGCCCCTGCATCGCAGCGAGGCACAGCCAACTCTACCCTACTCACATCATGGGACATCGGTATTGGGCTCGGCATACTCCTCGGTGGAGTCATGTCACAATGGGGCGGCTACCACTCCGCCTTCTGGCTGGCATGGGCCGTCAACGCTGCGGGTGTTGCATTCTTCTATCTCTATGCAGCAAACCACTACCGCCGCAATAAATTGCAGTAAACTTTTTCGCACGCTTTGCGGGGATTTTATTTCTGAAATAAGTTAATTGGGAATTTTCTTGCGCGCGTATAAAAAATAATGTGTAATTTTGCCGCGCTAAAAGTAATACTAACTTGTCTTGACATGAGATACTCTCTCCTTTTTATTCTTTCACTTTTTCACCTTTTCTTCTTTTCACCTTTCGCAATCGCTGACGAAATTAGCGAGGGGTATTATCGTATTGTGTCTGCCGGCAACGGCACAGGCTACTACAGCGGCGACACTCCGCCCGACAAAAACTACAACTACGAGGGCAAGGTGGCGTGGTACAACGACGAGGGGCTGGTCCACTGGGCCAACTACGACGCCAACGACTACAGCATGATATACAAGCTGATAAAGGACGGCGACAACTGGCTCATCTTCAACCTGCGCGACCAGAGTTACGTCAACAAAGGCACCAAGAGCTACGGCGGCAAGGTGAGCACCGACAAGACACCCGTGGCGCAGAAGATACTACCCTCTGGCGTGGAAGGCAAGTGGATAGTGATGAACGCCGAAGCACGCTTTATCTACTCCATGACCAACAACCACAACGGACTGGACGCCGAATACTCCGACCTCAGTGTGTGGGGGACACCCGAGGAGTGTGCGAAGTTTGGAGTGAATGTATGGTACTTCTCTCCTGTAAGTGAAGAAGTGGTAGAATACATGAAAGACAACGATGTGCAAGGCGTTATCTCCTTTGGCCGCGACAGCGAAGCTCCCGTGGAGGGCAAGACATACATCATACGCAACGCTACCGAGGAATTTTTTATCACCTCGGCAGGAGGTATGACCAACGTACCATTGCCAGATCGTGACTTCTTCTGGCAGGTAGAGGCCAGCGGCAACACCGTGGACGGCTACGATACCTATTACCTCAAATCGCTGGGCGGCAACGGCTACTGGCAACAGGTGGACTACCTCGCCCAGACATGGGACAGCGGCGACCCTTACGACGCCTATGACTGGTATGGCTATGCAGGCATGAACGCCGAGTTTGGTG
>JAFZUB010000131.1 GCA_017618515.1 Bacteroidaceae bacterium | reverse complement strand
GATGGCAAGTTCCTCTCGATAGCTGCCGCGTCGATCCTGGCCAAGACCTACCGCGACGACTATATGGACGAGCTTCACGAGCAATATCCCTGCTACTGCTGGAATCAAAACAAAGGCTATCCCACTGCAGCCCACCGTGATGCCATCCGTGCCCACGGCCCGTCGCCTTACCACCGCATGAGCTACAATCTGCTGCCACCCGTGCAGCTGGATTTGTTTGACTAGTCGAGAGTCAAGGGTCGAGAGTCTAGAGTCTAGAGTCAAAAAAGAAATAGTACATTGTCAGATTGCGAATTAACATACATGACCCGCTGCCTGCAGCTTGCCCTCAACGGCGAGATAGGTGCACCGCCCAATCCAATGGTCGGAGCTGTCATCGTGGCTGATGGCCGCATTATAGGCGAGGGATTCCATGCCCACTGCGGACAGGCCCACGCAGAGGTCAACGCTTTCGCTTCCGTCAAGGCGGAGGACGAGCATCTGCTGCCGCAGAGCACACTGTATGTCAGCCTGGAGCCCTGCGCTCATCAAGGCAAGACACCACCCTGCGCTGACCTGATTGTGAGCAAAGGTGTGAAGCGTGTGGTGGTGGGCTGTCTCGACCCCTTTGCCAAGGTCAGCGGACGCGGAGTGCAGAAGCTGCGCGACGCAGGCATCGATGTCACCGTGGGTGTGATGGAGGAGGAGTGCCGTTTCCTCAATCGACGCTTCATTACCTTCCACACCAAGCATCGCCCTTATATCATTCTCAAGTGGGCACAGACGCCCGACGGTGTGATGGGCGTGAAAGGGGAGAGGCTTATGATTTCCAACTCGTGCACCCTGCGTCATGTGCATCACCTGCGTGCTACCAGCAGTGCCATTCTTGTGGGTTGGCGCACCAACGAAAACGACCGTCCGTCGCTTACCACGCGCCACTACAGCGGCCCTGACCCCGTGCGCATAGTATATGACAGTCACAGCCAGTCAATCCCCGACCTGCTCGACGACCTCTACAACCGAGGACTGCAGTCATTGCTCGTGGAGGGTGGGGCAGCCACCCACCGTCAGTTTCTCGACCTCGGGTTGTGGGACGAGATACACCAGGAGATAGGCGACAATACGCTCAATCCTCAATCCTCAATGTTCAATGTTCAATATATATACGCTCCCGACATCAGTCATCTTAAGCCCCACCATACCATACCGATGGGCACACATCATATAAACATATACATGAACAAACAATAACAGAGCTATGAAACTAAACAACATTTTACACTCCTGCAGATGGTTCAAAGGAGGTCTCTTGCTCCTTTTCTCCCTACTCCTTTTCTCCTGCGGCAGCAAGCCTGCCGAGAACGCCGAGAGCATCGATGAGGAGGTCAACGAACTGGTAGAGACCAACGAGTACAATGAGAATGGTCTCAATAAGCTGAGAGCCTCCAATCAGACGCTCGACACCAAGGCTGGCTACCGCGTCAGCCTGTTGGTGGAGCCTGACGAGAGACTGCCCCGCGTGGCCAATGACAACTTTGGTCCTTATAGCGACAATCGCGCCACCGTCGTAGTGACTCGCGATGCCGACACATTGCTTGTGCACCGCTTTGTTAAGTCCGACTTCGCCGATTACCTCGATCAGTCGCTGAGCAACTCGGCCATTCTCGACGGTCTCACCCTTACCGATGCAGCTGCCACAGCCCTCACTCTCGAGGCCAGTGTAAGTGTGCCTCATAGTGACGAACAGACCGTAGTGGCTGTAACACTGAGCCTGACTGACGGCAAGACATTGATGCAGCGCGTGGCCACTACCAACGACAGTTTCGGCGACGATGAAGAGATGGTGGAGGATTGATTTTGTGGGTGCTCTCTGTCCCGTTCTTCTTGTATCTTTTGTGTTAAAAACGTCGTGAAAAGCACGAATTTCCCCCGAAAAGTTGGTGCTTTCAAGTAATTTTCGCAATTTTGCAGCATTAATTATATCTTTATAGATGATGAAATTGTTGCGATATATATGGTTGTTGGCTTTCATGCACGCGGGCGTGTGGGCGCAGGCGCAGACGGAGTCGTTGTCGTTCGACCCGACGATGAAGGTGCGCATTGAGTCTTACAGCTCCGCCGGAGCCTCTATGGCGCTGGGAGCGTTGCATAATGTCAACTCGCCCTTGTGCGTCACCTCCGATGATGCCGACAGCTCACCCGACTGCTGGTGGTATGTGCTGGAGTATAAGACCGGGCAGTATGCGCTGCGCAATGCCTACACGGGTGCTTTCCTGGTGTGGGACGACGTGCGTTCCGACAATCCTATACGGCGCTATATGAGCACCACCGATGTACTGCGCGGTGACTCTACCCTGTGGACTATCCGCGTGGTGGACGAAGGGGTGTATGCCTTTGAGAGCGTAGCCAACGAGGTGTATCGATTCAATGTGCGCAGCGGTTCTGGTGTGCTGGGCACATTCGCAAATACGGGTGCTAACCCATCAAACAACGAGTTATTCTATATCTTCAAGGAGGATGGCACCCCCTACGACCCTGGGAAAGACTATAACGCCATCTGCGGACGTGATGAGCAGGGGCTCTACTGGACCAGCTGCCAACTGGATATGCCAGTGGTGATGACCGGCGACCTTACCAACCCCGTATATTACTACATCCGCAACTCGCGGTCACAAAACTGGGTGGAGCCGCTATCCTACAAGAGTGGCGGATGGCTCACCCAGAGCAAGTCGCTACCTAAGAACAGGTTCTTCTTCGTGCCCACCACAGACGGTGTGCAGATAAGGGTGGAGGGCGACTGCTATGTTAGTGCCAAGTTGACCGAGACGATAAGTACGTCGGAGAGTGATGTGGCGGTGGTATATGGCACTCCACAGGCTAACGACCACTCGTGGGTGATTAGCTGGAGTGGCCGCGGAGACTACGATGGCTACTCGGTGGGAGTGAAGACATGTAGCGAGAATGCTGAGGACAACGTCCACTTCCTCACAGGCCGCTACTACTGGAACGACTACTCGTCGAACGGTATTTGCTGGTTCAGCGTGGACGGCGGCTCTACATTCACTTTCCTGTCTAGCGACGAGCGTCACCGTGAATATCTGGCCACACATGGGCTGGTGATACCGGGTGACTCATTGCCGGTGGACACCATTGCCCCCATCGACACTACCAAGGTGGACGGCCTGGAGCCCATAGAGGGCAAGGTGCTGTTCGTCTATCGCGCCGACGGTAGGGTGGAGGCAGTGCCTGAACAGTATATCGAGAACATTGCTGGAGCGAGGAATAATAATGGTCGATTCTCAATTCTCAATCCTCAATTCTCAATAACAACTAAGAACTCCGGCCCTACGTTCACCTATCAGGACTACGAAGTGGACTCGCTGTCGTACACTTCTCCCGAGTTGCCAGCCTTCAACAGCTTTAAGATAAACAACAAGTTCAACCACCATGTGGTGGAAGACGCGATAGGAGTGTTTGAGGAGGATACCCTCATCACCCTCAACGTGATAGGCATTGGCAAGACACTGCGTCCGTCGTTTAAGCTTGACGAGGGCGTGCATGCCTGGATAGGCGACTCGCTGCAGCACAGCAAGGTGACACGTGTACGCTTCGACAAAGACGTTATCTACACCGTGGCTCACCACGGCCAGACTATCCTGCGGCGTTATGCCAACGGTCCCTACAAGAAAATGCCCTATGGCCTTAACGTGACAGTGAGGGTTGACTTCGCCACTGACCACTCCACGGGCGATTACCAGGTGCCCACGGTGTATGTCACCACCGACGACGGCACCAGCATCACCTCCAAGAGCTACTACTGGAGCGGCAAGGTGCGCATCGATGGCGCGGGAGTGTTCCCCGACATGGAAGAGACACCCATGCAGATAAAGGGACGCGGCAACTCGTCGTGGACCTCTACGGGCAAAGCTCCCTATCACATGAAGTTTGAGACAGCCGTCAAGCCCTTTGGCCTTAAGAAAGGCAAGCACTGGAACCTCATCGCCAATGCGCAGACACGCTCCATGACCAGCAATGCCGTGGCCATGAAGACGGCGCAGCTGGTGGAGACGGCGGGTGCCAACCACGAGATACCTATAGAACTGTATATCAACGGTGCGTATCGCGGCTCCTACAACCTCACCGAGAAGGTGGGCATCTCCAACAACAGTATCGACCTCGACGACGAGACCTACGCTGTGATGATTGAGTTGGACAGCTACTTCGACGAGACGTATAAGTTCAGGTCGTCCAGCTTCAACCTGCCCATCAACATTAAGGAGCCCGACCTCGGCGAGGGTACTACGCAGCTGACCATGTCGATGATACAGCAGAGTGTCAACCGCGTGTGGGACGGGCTGAACAACGGTGAGGACATGCAATATCTGCTCGACCTCGATTATCTGGCACGCTTCCTGCTGGTGGACGAGTTGTGTGAGAACTACGAGCTGTTCCACCCCAAGAGCACTTTCTGCTACAATCCCAATATCATGGACAGCAGCTCCACCTATGTATTCGGCCCAGTGTGGGACTTTGACTGGGGCTTTGGCTATGAGTACAATGGTGGTTACTTCAACGCTTCACCGACCAACGATTACTGGACACGCTCGTCGATGCAGGCCAGCAGTTGGGGCTACAACTTCCGCTACTGCGGCGAGAACTTCGACAAGATATACTATCAGCTCTGGCACCGCTTCATGAACGACGGCAGCCTCGACGACCTCATCGACTTCTGCGACGACTACTATGAGTTTGCCGCACCGTCGTTCACTCACGACAACACTATGTGGCGCCGCGGCGATGCACAGGCCTATGCCACGGTGACCGAGAGGGCTAAGGAGTGGTTGCGCACTAGAGCGAACTACATCTACGACTTTATGGGCAATACGCTGGGCTACAACAATATGGGCTACCTTGACGATGCCACTGTCGGCTTGCTGATGGGTGATGTCAACGATGACGGCACCATCACCACGTCCGATGTAGTGTGTGTGTTCAACCATATGCTCAACCTGCCCAACGAGGACTTTGAGTTTGACCGCGCCGACCTCGACGGCAACGATATCATCACTATTGCCGACCTTATTCTGGTGCGCAATCTGGTATTGGCACAGTCGGCAACAAGTGGCACCTTCTATGGTCTGCCGGAGGCGGATGCAGCCATCACCACCGGTCCCGTGAGCTACAGCGCCGAGGGAGTGAGCATACCGCTCACCATAGTAGTGGAGGACGGCAACTACAGCGGCCTCCAGTTTGACCTCTCCATCCCCGAGGGCATGACCATCGACAATCTCGACATCAGCCGCTCCATCCCCGACTTCGATGTGGCACTTCATGAGCTTTCCTCGGTTTCCCCCATAGAGGGGGGACGGAAAGGGGGTCTCTATCGTGTTTCCCTCTACTCCAGCGCCAAGCACAAACTGCCTATCGGCCGCAGCGAACTCACCCTTGAACTAGGAAAGGATAATGGTCAATGGTCAATGCTCAATGGTCAATTATTAAAGGCCTCCCTTTCCAACGTCCTCTTCTCCACCTCTCTGGGTGAAGACGAGCGTAGCGGCAGCCGCACAGCCACCTTCACCTCTGAGGAACTCACAGGTATCAATAG
>JAFZUB010000130.1 GCA_017618515.1 Bacteroidaceae bacterium | reverse complement strand
TGCCTCTGGCAGTACTAAAAAGTGGACACTCAAGGAATGCATAGACTACGCAGAGCAAAACAGCAGAGACATCGCTAGAGCCCATGCCCAGGCCGAGCAGGCCAAGCAAGATGTGCTGCAGAAGCAGGCAGAGTGGTTGCCGTCGCTGTCAGCGAGCACCAGCCACAGTCTCAACTACTCGCCCTTCCTCAAAGAGCAGGCAGGCATGGACGTCGACAAACTCAGCTACAATGGCAGCTACGGTGTCAATGCCGGCTGGACAGTGTGGAACGGAAACCAGACAGCCAACAATATCCGTCTGGCCAAGCTGTCTGCCGAGCAGAGCGAGTTGCAAAGTGAGATACTGCTTAATAATATTAAGGAACAGGCCACCCAGCTATATGTCCAGATACTCTACACCCAGGAGGCCCTTAAGGTCAACCGCGAACTCTCGGAGCAGGACGAGACACTCTACCGCCGCGGCGAAGAGCTGCTCAAGCAAGGCCAGATAGCCAAGTATGAGCTGCTCGAGTTGCAGACACAGGTCGCCAACGGCCAATACGACATAGTCAGCACAGAGACACAGATTGAGCAATACAAGCTGCAGCTCAAACACCTCATCGACTTCCCAAGCCACATGCCCTTCGACGTCGCCACCGTCAGCATCAGCGATGAGCAAGCCCTGGCAGCCATACCCACTGCATCCGCCGTTCACGAAAAAGCCCTCATCGTGCGTCCCGAGGTAAGAGAAGCAGACCTCGCCATACGGCAGTCAGAGCTCAGCTACACCATCGCCAAGGCAGGCTACCTGCCCACCGTGTCCATGAGCGCCGGACTGGGCACCAACCACAGTAGCGCCAACCATAGCGACTATTTCGAGCAGATGAAACGTAGCTTCGACGCATCCGTCGGCATAAGCCTCAGCGTCCCCATCCTCGACAATCGCCGCAACAAGACCACCGTCCACAAAGCCGACATCAGTCGCACAATCGCCAAGCTAGATCGAGAGGACTTGGACTACGACCTCTACAACACCATCGCCAACTATCGCCTCCAGGCAGTCAACAACCAGCAGAAGTTCCAGGCAGGCCTCGCGCGACTGAAGTACAACAAAGAGAACTACGCAGCCATCTTTGAGAAAGCACGCATAGGCACCATGAACATAGTCGAGACCTTCAATGCCCGCACCAATCTCCTCAATGCCCAGCAAGACGTGCTGCAAAGCAAATACCTCACCCTATACAACATCCAGATGCTACGCCTGTACAGCGGTGAAGAGATAACACTGTAACTTTCAAACTTTCGAACATTATATTATGAAACTCAACAAAAAGAAGACGATTACTTATGTGATTATTGCAGCCGTAGTGATAATACTGCTCCTGTTGCTCCTTGGAGGCAAGAACAACATCCCCAAGGTCGAGTACGTCATGGCAAAGGTGGAGACCACCGACATCAGCACCACCGTCACAGCTACCGGCACCATAGAGCCCGTTACCTCGGTGGACGTGGGTACTCAGGTCAGCGGTATCGTGAGCAAGCTTTATGTCGACTACAATAGCGTGGTTAAGGCAGGGCAGGTGATAGCTGAGCTCGACAAGAGCAACCTCACCAGTGAGCTCAACAGTGCTCGCGCCAATCTGGCTTCCGCCAAGGCGAGCCTAGCCAGTCTGGAGTCGGAGTTAAGCTACCAGAAGGAGAACTATCAGCGTCAGAAGACTCTGCACGACAAGGGTCTCATTAGCGACGATGCCTTCGACCAAGCATACAAGAGTTATGTGCAGTCAACGCAGAGCGTGAGCCAGCAGCGCCAGATGGTGGTGCAGAGCGGCGAGAACGTCAAGAAGGCTACCACCAACCTCGGCTATGCCACCATCACCAGTCCTATCGACGGCGTGGTGCTCAGCAAGGAGGTGGAAGAGGGCCAGACCGTTGCCGCCAGCTTCAACACGCCTACGCTATTCAAGATAGCCCGCGACCTCACCGACATGCGCGTGATTGCTGACGTTGACGAGGCCGACATAGGCACTGTGCAGGTAAGTCAGCGCGTGGAGTTTACCGTTGATGCGTATCCCGACGATGTGTTTGAGGGCCAGGTAACTCAGGTGCGCCAGCAGGCTACTACGGAGAACAATGTGGTGACATACCAGGTTGTTATCTCCGCTCCCAATGAGGACCTCAAGCTGAAGCCGGGCCTTACCGCCAATGTGACTATCTATACGTCGGAGAAGAAGGGCGTGCTTGCTATCCCGTCGAAGGCCTTGCGCTTCGCTCCCAACGAGGCACTGATAGCAGACGACGAGACGATAGAGAACAAAGACGTGCCAGTGAAGGTATGGATGAAGGACGGCAAGGTCTTCAAGGCATTGCCCATCGTTACGGGGCTCACCAATGGTACTGTCACCGAGGTGGTCAGTGGCCTGAAGGAAGGCCAGGAGATAATCAGCGAGTTTGTGATGCACGGCGAGGATGAGGCAATGGGCGACGGCAATCCATTTATGCCGAAGTTCAGGAATCGTAACGCCGACAAGGATAAGAAGCAGGGCGCTCAGGGCGGCGGCAGCACTCCCAGCGGCGCTGGTGGCAAACCAAGTGGTGCAAACGCTAAACCTGCAGCCCCCAAGCAATAACAGACAGATGGAAGAGAGAAAAGTAGTAATAGAACTCGACAAAGTCAGGCGCGACTTCAAGGTGGGTGAGGAGATAGTCCACGCCCTGCGCGGAGTCACCTTCAAGATTTATGAAGGTGAGTTTGTGACCATCATGGGCTCCTCCGGTTCTGGCAAGAGTACGCTGCTAAATCAGTTGGGGTGCCTCGACACTCCTACCAGCGGCGAATATTATCTTGACGGAATCCCTGTGCGCAAGATGAAGAAGAACGAGCGTGCCTTGCTTCGCAACCGTAAAATAGGCTTCGTCTTCCAGAACTACAATCTGCTGCCCAAGACGACGGCGGTGGAGAATGTGGAACTGCCGTTGATGTACAACAGCCGTTACTCTGCCCGCCAGCGTAAGGAAGCAGCCATTGAGGCACTCAAGGCAGTCGGGCTTGGTGACCGTCTCTACCATAAGAGCAACCAGATGAGTGGTGGACAGATGCAGCGCGTCGCTATTGCTCGTGCACTCGTCAACAATCCCACTATTATTCTCGCCGACGAGGCTACCGGTAACCTCGATACCCGCACGTCCTTCGAGATGCTTGTGCTGTTCCAAAAGCTCTACAACGAAGGGCGCACCATCATTTTCGTTACTCATAATCCCGAGATAGCGAGATATTCCAGCCGCAATATCACACTGCGTGACGGCAAGATACGTGAGGATACTCTCAATCCGAATATCCAATCGGCAGCCGAGGCTCTCGCAGCATTGCCCGTAAATCAAGACGACTGATATGAATTATTTGAATCTGTTAAAAGTTGCTGTCAAGGCGATAGCCAGCAATAAGTTCCGCTCGTTCTTATCAATGCTCGGAATTATTATTGGTGTGGCTGCCGTAATCATAATGATGGCCATTGGTCAGGGCTCCAAGGAGAGTGTACGCCAAAACATCAGCCAGATGGGCACAAACCTCCTCATGGTTCGCCCGGGTGCCGATATGCGTGGTGGTGTAAGGCAAGACCCCTCTGCCATGCAGACACTCAAGCAGGAAGACTACGAGGCCATCGTGCAGAACAAGAAATATGTCACCTACGTCAGCCCCGAGGTAAGCGCCGGAGGTCAAGTGATATATGGAGCTAACAACACTAGCACTACAATCTATGGCGAGAGCTTGGAATACTTCGACATAAAGCAATGGAATGTGGAGCAGGGCGACTGCTACTCCGAAGAGGATATACGCAAGGCCGCAAAGGTGTGCGTAGTCGGCAAGACTATCATCGATGAGTTGATGCCTAATGTCAGCGACCCCATCGGCAAGACCATTCGCTTCAAGGCTATTCCGTTCCGCGTGGTTGGCGTGCTCAAGAGCAAGGGCTACAACTCATGGGGCATGGACCAGGACAATGTTATCATCGCGCCTTATACCACAGTGATGAAGCGTATCCTGGCACAGACCTACTTCAGCGGTATTAACTGCTCCGCTATCACTGAAGAACTTACTGACAATGCTATCGATGAGCTTACTGACATACTGCGTCAGCGCCACAAGATAAAGGATGGCGAGGAGGACGATTTCACTATCCGTTCGCAGCAGGAGATGATGGACACTATGTCGAGCACAATGGACTCCATCACGATTATCTTAGTTGTGGCTGCCGCCTTCTCGCTTATCGTGGCGGGTATCGGTATTATGAATATTATGTTGGTTAGTGTCACTGAGCGTACCAAGGAGATAGGCTTGCGTATGTCGGTGGGCGCGCGCGGCATAGATATCAGCAGCCAGTTCCTGATAGAGAGTATAATGATTAGTGTTACTGGCGGTGTGCTGGGTATCATTGTTGGTTGGCTTGGCACTGTTATCTGTGCTAATTTCGGCCTGCCTGTCAGCATACCGATGTGGAGCATATTCCTTAGCTTCGCCGTCTGCACAATCATTGGTATCCTGTTCGGTTTCTTCCCCGCCAAGAAGGCTGCTACCATGGATCCCATCGAGGCTATACGCTACGAATAGCAACCTATGACACAGAAGATAATAATATACCAGCTCTTACCGAGACTGTTTGGCAATCGGGTGACCAACCCTGTGTTCAACGGCAGCAAAGAGCAGAACGGCTGTGGGCGTATGAACGACCTCACCATGCTGGCGCTACGCAAAATAAAGGCGATGGGCGTGACGCATGTCTGGCCGACGGGCTTGCTGGAGCACGCCACGCAGACCGATTACTCCGCTTACGGCATAGAGCGTGACCATAGCGCAATGGTTAAAGGCCGCGCGGGCTCACCATATGCTATCAAGGACTATTACAGCATTGACCCCGACCTCGCCACCCGGCCCGACAAGCGGATGGCTGAGTTTGAGGCTCTGCTGGCACGAGTGCACAAGGCAGAGATGAAGCTGGTGATGGACTTCGTGCCCAACCACGTGAGCCGCCAGTACTGCGGCAACCTAGGTAAGAAAGACAACACACTGCAGGCATTCAGTCCACAAAATAATTTTTACTATATCCCGGGCCAGCGCTTGGCATGCCGCTTCGATATGACGGGCACCGAGAAGGAGCCTTATTGCGAGATGCCCGCCAAGGCCACTGGCAACGACTGTTTCACTGCGCAACCTGACCGCAACGACTGGTATGAGACCATCAAGCTTAACTACGGCGTGGATTACTGTGCGGGAAGGGTGAAGCATTTTACCCCTGTGCCTGACACATGGCACAAGATGCTGCAAATTCTGCGTTTCTGGGCTGCAAAAGGCGTGGATGCTTTCCGCTGCGATATGGCGGAAATGGTTCCGGTGGAGTTCTGGGACTGGGCACTGCGCCAGATTAAGGATGAGTTTCCACAGGTGCAGTTTATCGGTGAGGTGTATAATCCGAGTCTATATCGCGAGTTTATCTATCGCGCACACTTTGATTACCTATATGATAAGGTGGGACTCTACGACTGCCTGCGTGCAGTGATAAGGCAGGAGCGCGGTGCGGGCGATATTACTGGATGCTGGCAGCAGGTGGACGACATACGCAGCCACATGCTTTACTTCCTAGAAAATCACGACGAGCAGCGACTGGCGAGCGACTTCTTTGCCGGCGACGGTCGCAAGGGTATTCCAGCTCTCGCCGTCGAGGCTCTGATGGGCTGCAATCCCTTCATGCTCTACTTTGGGCAGGAGTTTGGCGAACGAGGCATGGAGCGCGAGGGCTTCAGCGGTGAGGACGGGCGCACCACCATTTTTGACTACTGGCGAGTGCCAACGGTGCAGCAGTGGTGGGCTGGAGGCAAATGCTGCTCGAAGCATATCGATGCAGACTCCCGCAGTCTTTACACGCAGTACAAAAAGATACTGCGTCTCGCCACTTCTGAGGAGGCATTCACCGACGGGACGTTCTACGACCTCCAGTACGTGAACTATGACAACGCCCTTATGGATCCCAACCGTGTCTATGCCTTCATGCGATCTGCCGGTGATAGTCACTGGCTGGTGGTGTGCAACTTCAGTGACAGTGAGCGTGAGGTGGGAGTCAACATACCGCAGCATGCCCTGGACTTCATGCAAATAATACCCGCCACTTATGAGGGCCACGACATGCTAAGCGGCATGCGCTACGCCTTGACGATGTCTGCCCAACAGCCCGCCGTGGTTAGGGTGGGGGCGTGGAGTGCTGCGATTATATCATTGAGCATGAATATCAACCAATAACCACTCCATATATGACTTTCAAAGAATTAGCACAGAAGAGGCGCAGCATTCGCACCTTCACAGAACAGCCCATCACGGAAGAGCAGCGCAAGCAATTGATGACTGCTGCACTGATGGCACCCACTGGCAAGAACTGCAGGGCGTGGGAGTTTATTCTCGTTGACGACAAAGAGAAATTACAGCTCCTCTCAGAGAGCAAAGCCAATGGTGCACAGCTCATTGCCGGTGCGCCGCTGGCGGTGATAGTCACTGTTGACAAGGATGCCAGCGAGACATGGGTGGAGGATGCCAGCGTGGCTTGCACCATGCTCATGCTGCAGGCAGAGGACATGGGGCTCGGCTCCTGCTGGGTGGAGATGGCCGGTCGCACACGTGAGGATGGCACTATGGCGGAAGATATCATCCGCGAAGCGTTTGGCATCCCAGAGAATTATGGTGTGCTGGCGGTAGTGGCCGTTGGCTACAAGGCGCAGGAGCGCAAGCCGCAGAATGAAGACAAACTTCTGTGGGAGAAGGTGCACGTAAACAAGTGGTAACTCCAAAGCCCAATGAAGATTGTCATTCTCGGAGCCGGCAATGTGGCTAGCCATCTGGCGCGTGCGTTCAGCGGTGCGGGCCATAAGGTTGCGGTCTGGAATCGCAGCGAGAGTTCGCTCAAGCTGATAGCTGGTGAGCTAGGTTGCCCATGCACCACCGATATGGAGGCGTTGCCTAAGGATGCAGATGCCTATATTATCTCAGTAAGGGATGATGCGGTGGATTCTGTGGCGGAGCAGTTGGCGCACACCCTGGGCAAGACAAAAGCCACTGTTGCACACACGGCGGGTAGCTTGCCTAAGAGTTTGCTGGACGAGAGATTTGAGCACGGCGGAGTGCTGTATCCTATGCAGACATTCAGTCGTGACAAGGCTTTGGATTATAAAGAGATACCTTTCTTTGTTGAAGAGCAGGGTGATGTGCTAAAATGGCTCGCTCTGACAGTGTCGGAGCATGTCTTTAGTCTCACAAGCGAGCAGCGTAAGGTGCTGCATCTGGCTAGTGTATTTGCTTGCAATTTTTCCAACCATTGCTACACGATTGCCGAGGATATACTCAAGCAGATAGATATACCATTCGCTGTGTTGCTGCCGCTCATCAAAGAGACGACGCAGAAGGCCAGCATACTTTCGCCTCGTGAGGCACAGACAGGTCCTGCGGTGAGAGAAGACGAGACGGTGCTCGGCAGTCAGATAGATCTGCTTGACAGTCGGCCCGATCTCCGCGACATCTACATTCGCATGAGTAACAGTATTATTAAGTATAAGGAGTAAGAACTTAGAGGTAAAACAATGATAGACTACGACTTGAAGAAAATCAAAGCTTTCATCTTTGATGTTGACGGCGTGCTGAGCACTGAGACTATCCCCATGGGCCCAGACGGCATACCGCAGCGCAGCGTGAATATTAAAGACGGCTATGCCATACAGTTGGCGGTGAAACTGGGACTGCATATCATCATCATTACCGGTGGCAACTCACCTGCTATCTCCCGTCGCTACGAAGGCCTCGGAGTGAAGGAGGTGCATCTCTCGGCCGGCGTGAAGATAGAGAAATACCGCGAGGTGGTGGAGCGCCTTGGCCTCAATGACGAGGAGGTGCTCTATATGGGCGATGATATTCCCGACTATGAGGTAATGCTGCTCTGCGGTCTGCCGTGCTGTCCGCAGGATGCCGCTCCCGAGATACAGGATATCTCGCGCTATGTGTCGCCAAAGACTGGCGGCAACGGCTGTGTGCGCGATGTGATAGAGCAGGTGCTGCGTGCTCAGGGTCTGTGGAATATGGACAAGACGGCTTTTGGATGGTAGAGCAAATTTCACATGTCTAGTATCTGGTTAATCAGTCATTCACCGCGCAGGGTGCAATTGCTCCGCGACCTTGGCCTGGAGTTTAATATAGGCGAGGCACACGTGGAGGAAGTCTATCCCGATGAGTTGGCTCCCGAAGAGATTCCTGTCTATCTGTCTAAGCTTAAGGCAGACGCTGCCGTGGTGCCGATGACTGACGAGACACTTATCATCACTGCCGACACCATTGTGTGGGCAGAAGGCAAGGTGCTGGGCAAGCCTGCTGACGAGGCAGAGGCTCGTGCCATGCTGCAGTTGCTCAGCGGTAAGACTCACCAGGTGATCACTGGCGTTACGCTGCGCACTAAGGACAGCAGCAAGTCTTTTTACGAAAGCACCGATGTTACTTTTGCCACACTTAGTGCAGAGGACATCGATTATTATGTCAGCCACTACCGTCCCTTCGACAAGGCTGGAGCCTATGGTATTCAGGAATGGATAGGGATGGTTGGCGTGGAGTCGATAAAAGGATGCTTCTACAATGTGATGGGACTGCCAGTGCATCGTCTTTACGAGGAAATCAAGGGCTTTTTATATTAAAAAAGGTGCAAAAGAGCCGTTGTTATAAAAAGAAAGTGGTATATTCGCAACTCAAAAGTTAAGAAATAAACATGAAGAATCTATTTGCTGTTTTCGCCGTGCTGACTGCCGGCTTGATATTTGTGTCGTGCGACAATGACGACGATTATAAGGTTGTGCTGCCTCTTTATGAGGACGTGGTGTTTACTCAGAACGGTGCGCAGGTTAATGCTCGCAGCATCGTCGCAGGTAAGGAAGTTACGGCTACTCTGGTGCAGGTTAAGAAGGGTAGCGGCATCTATCGCTACAGCTATAAATGGACGGCTGACAGTGAGGAGCTGGGCCTTGCAACCTATGTGAAGGATATGCTGGACAATGGTGATGCTACCTGTACATTCACTCCTTCTACGCCGGGCGATTACACACTGACTATCAACGTGGACTATAACTATGGCGCCAGTGGTACTCCCGACGAGCCTTCGTGCGAAATTCCCAATGGCTCTGTGGTTTACACCATGGGTGGTGCGATAAAGAGTCAGGCAAAAATCACCAAGGAGATAAGGGTAGTGCATTGAGGATTGTACATTGATAAATCTCAAATAAATCGTGTGGGCTAAGCAGATAATATGGAGTTTTGTTGTTGCTACTATGTTTTGTGTTTCGATAGCAGCAGATAAGGGAGACAAGCATGTCATTCCCCTCAGTGGCAACACGTACTACGACGAGATGAGCCGTGCTAATTTCGGTTTCTATTTTGGCAGGGAGAAAGTGCTGACTCTTTCGGAGGAGACTGGATTGTCTGCCACATCCTACGTATATTTTGTTGCGGGCGAGCAGCCCCGTTTTGCCTTGACCGCCGAAGGAAAGGGCGAGGTGGAGATAAGTGTGCCCGCCCAGAAAGCTGCTGTGGTTAAGATTGACAGCAAGCAGCCTAAGGACTATAAAGTAGCTACCTTCCGCAGTGATAAGGATGGCTATATGGTTCTGCATTTCCGTCTGCTAAAGCCGAGCGATAAGGTGAAAATCAGTAGCCTGACAGTGAGCGGAGTAAATAAAGAGCCTGTCTTTATTCACGAAAAGATGGCCACTCATTTTGCTCTTCGCGGCCCTTCGTGCCACCTCAACTACGGAGTACAGAGGGATGGTAACGAGACAGACTGGGCTACCATCAGTGTTACCGTGCCCAGGGAGTACGATCAGGAAGGTTCCTACTATATGGCGATGGGTTTCAATGGAGGTTACTTCGGTATCCAGAATAATGGCCGTGGTAGGCGCAACGCTCTCTTCTCTGTATGGAACACAGAGAACAGCGACGACCCCAATGCTGTGGCTCAAGAGAATAAAGTGCAAGTTATTGACCATGGCGAGGGAGTTACCGCCAAGGATTTCGGCAACGAGGGCAGTGGCAAGCAGTCTTTTATCGATGCAGGTTGGCAGCCCGACCACACCTATCGTTTCCTTCTTCATGCTGCCAGAGTTGACAGCAATGCTGTTGACTACAGTGCATGGATGTATAACAGTGACACGGGCAAGTGGATATATCTCTCCACTCTGCGTCGTCCCAATACCAAACAGTTGTTGACGGGCCTCCATTCTTTTCTGGAGAACTTCTCGCCGGCGCAGGGCGTCAAGACTCGCAAGGCATATTACCACGACGGATGGGCTCACCGCACTAATGGCGAATGGGTGCCACTCAAGCGGGCATTCTTGTCGTGTGACGATACTGGCAACAAGGGTAAGCGCCTGGATTTCAATGGTGGGGTAGAGCAGGGTCGTTTCTTCCTTACAAACGGTGGCTACTTTGACCGTGCGGAGAACATCGACCGTTTGTTGTCTGTAGGCGATGAAGTGGGGGAGGCTCCCGATATTGATTTCTCGCAGTTCAATCACTAACATTAAAATAAACTTTAAATCTCAAATAAACTATGACACTTATCAAATCAATTTCCGGTATCCGCGGCACTATTGGCGGCAAGGTAGATGAGTCGCTTACTCCGCTTGACATTGTAAAAATTGTGACGGCCTACGCCATCCAACGCCGTCGTGTATCCAATCTTCCCAGCAACGCTATCGTTCTAGGACGCGATGCCCGTATCTCTGGCGACATGGTACACATGATTGTATGCGGCACCCTGCAGGGCATGGGCTTTGACGTTATAAACATTGGCCTGGCCACCACGCCTACCACCGAGATAGCCGTTACTATGTCGGAGGCTTGCGGCGGTATTATTTTGACCGCTAGCCATAACCCGCGCCAGTGGAATGCCCTCAAGCTGCTCAACGAGAAGGGTGAGTTCCTGACCGCTGAGGAAGCACACGAGGTAGTGACTCTGGCCGAGCAGACCAACCTGTTTGAGTATGCCGATGTTGATAGCCTTGGCAAGTATTACAAAGACCTAAGCTTCGGTCAGAAGCATATCAATATGGTAAAGAATCTGGAGCTCGTGGACATCGAAGCTATCCGCAATGCCCATTTCAAGGTGGCCCTCGACTGTGTCAACTCTGTGGGCGGTATCATTCTCCCCAACCTGCTCAAGCAGTTGGGCGTGGAGAAGATAACCAGTCTATATGCCGACCCCACCGGCAACTTTGGCCATAATCCCGAGCCGCTGGAGAAGAATCTCACCGATATCAAGAACCTTATGAAGCTGGGCGATCACGATCTGGCCTTCGTCGTCGATCCCGATGTTGACCGTCTGGCTATGATATGCGAGGATGGCTCGATGTATGGCGAGGAGTACACTCTCGTTACTGTGGCCGACTATATCCTGCAGAATCAGCGTGGCAACGCAGTGAGCAACCTCAGCTCCACTCGTGCTCTGCGCGATGTGGCAGCCCGTTACGGCGCTAGCTACACTCCTGCTGCAGTGGGCGAGGTAAATGTTGTGACCAAGATGAAGGAGACCGGCGCCATTATTGGTGGCGAGGGCAATGGTGGTGTCATCTATCCCGCTGCTCACTATGGCCGCGACGCACTGGTAGGTATTGCTCTCATCCTCACCTATCTTGCCAAGAAGAAGATGAAGCTTAGTCAACTGCGTGCTACTTATCCTCCGTACGAAATCGTGAAGCACCGTATCGATCTGCAGCCCAATATGGACATCGACGCCATCCTGCAGTCTGTTAAGGAATACTTCAAGAAGGAGAAGGTCACCGACATCGACGGTGTTAAGATTGACTTCCCCACTTCTTGGGTTCATCTGCGCCGCTCCAACACCGAGCCCATTATCCGTGTCTATGCGTAGGCTGCCACTGAGGAGGAGGCCAATGCTTTGGCGGAAAATGTCATCAATCAGGTGAAGGCGCTGATATAAATCTGGATAATGAGCCGCAAGCTTAGTCTGCTGATTGCGCTCTTGTGGTCAGTGATGCTCTTCGGCCAGCGCCCTGAGATTCTCAACAGCGACATCCACACATTGCAGGTGGAGCGCAACGGACACTGGAACTCACTGCCCTGCATAGAGCTAGGTACTCGCGACCGACTGCACATCTCTTTCGATGTGATGGGACACGAGTACCGCCGTCTACGCTACCGTGTGGAGCCGATGACGTGGGACTGGAAGCTCAACGAGCGCCTACTCACCTCTGAGTTTCTCAAGCGTGGCATAGGCGATGATCCGATAGAGGATTTTGAGGAGTCGATCAATACCACGGTTCTCTACACCAATTATCGTTTCCATTTCCCCAACCAGCAGACAGCCATTGAGCTTTCCGGCAACTATCGCCTTGTGATCTATGACGACGATGAGGGCGAGGATATGCTGGTCATCCCCTTCTATGTATTAGAGGACGGCTCGCGTATCTCTGCGCAGATAACTACAGACACGGAGATAGACTTCAACGCCCATCACCAGCAGCTCTCCTACACGGTGCAGCCACTGCCAAGCCTCAATATCCATTATCCTGAGAGCGAGGTGCACACTGTGGCGATGCAAAACAAGCGTCAATCCTCAGCAGTCTTTGATCCTAAGCCTGACTACATTACGCCTTCCGGCTTGCAGTGGGAGCATTGCCGCGATCTCATTTTCCCTGCGGGCAACGAGTACCACAAGTTTGAAATGACCACTCTGAAACATGGAGGTATCGGCATGGATAATCTGCGCTGGTTCGATCCGTACTATCACGCCACGCTGTTCTCCGACAAGGTCGGTCGCAACTACATCTACGATGAGGAAAAGAACGGCTCGTTCTACATCAACGACATTGAGCACTCAGAACCCGCCATCGAGGCCGACTATGTCTTCGTCCATTTCGAACTGGAGGCTCCTGCCGACCTGAATGGCGAAATCTATCTCAACGGCGAGTTTACCTACGACTGTTTCACGCCTGAATATAAGATGGTGTATAATACGGACAGTGGGTTGTATGAGAATACCCAGCTTCTCAAGATGGGCTACTACAACTATCAGTACCTCTATCTGCCGACGGGTAGTCGCACTCCCTCTACGGCAGAGATACAAGGCGATTTCTTTCAGACCGAGAATCGCTACACCATCCTCGTCTATTACTCTCAGCGTGGCTCGCGCTATGACCGTCTAATCGGGCTTAGCGACTTCCAGTTTTCGCGGACAAAATAATGTCCTAACTCCTAATTTCTAACACCCAAGTGTATTCGCTACCTAATGCCAAGATAAATATCGGCCTTCGGGTCGTGGGGCAGCGGCCTGATGGCTACCATGACCTGCAGACGGTGTTCTATCCCATCCCGCTCACAGACTCTTTAGAGGTGAAACGGGCCAACCATCTGCGGCAGCCCTACGAGTTTATACTCTCCGGTCTGTCTATTCCAGACGATGGCGCTGACAATCTGGTGGTGCGAGTGTTTAAGTCTATGCATGACGAGTTTGACCTGCCGCCCACCAGTATCTTTCTATGCAAGCATATCCCTGCAGGAGCGGGGCTGGGTGGGGGCAGCAGCGATGCCGCAGCCATGATGATGTTGCTCAACGATTATTATCAGCTCGACCTTACCAATGATGAGATGGAGCAGCGTATCTCCGCCTTTGGTGCCGACTGCGCCTTCTTTATCCGCAACAAGGCAGTGTATGCCGAGGGTATTGGTAATGAGTTCTCGACTATAGACCTTACCCTGAAGGGAATGCATTTCGTGCTGGTGAAGCCTGACATCCATGTCTCTACTGCCGAGGCCTACACAGGGGTTACGCCCTCGCAGCCCCAGTCGTCGCTCAAGGACGTGCTGCAAAATACTCCCGTGAAGCTCTGGCGCAACGTGGTGACCAATGACTTTGAGTCCTCCGTCTTTCGCCGCTATCCCCAGATAGCCGCCATAAAAGAGACATTATACGACATGGGAGCCGTCTATGCATCCATGAGTGGCAGCGGCTCAGCCGTCTATGCGCTCTTCACTAGACCTGTGGACAACGCCCACAAGGTTTTCCCTGACAGCTTTACCTTTGCAGGCAAGCTGATGTAGCAATAAATTGTTAAAAGGTAGGGATAAAGGCAAAAAAAATCGCTTAACTGGCGTCAGTTAAAAATAATTCTCTAATTTTGCACCGTAATTAACGCTTATATTATTATGAAACGTACATTAACATTATTACTTCTGTCACTGCTTTGCCTCTCGCCGATGATGGCTGAGGAGCCCCAGGCAGAAATCAAGTTTGACAAGATTACGCATGACTTTGGTCAGTTTACCGAGGCTAACGCTCAGGTGAGTTGCACTTTTACCTTCACCAACGTGGGCGATGCTCCATTGGTAATCACACAGTGCGTGGCTTCGTGCGGCTGCACGGTGCCCACTTACTCCGATAAGCCGATTGAGCCGGGCAAGACTGGCCAGATCAAGGTGACTTACAATGGCAAGGGCCGCGTGTTTGGTCCCTTCACCAAGGTCATCACGGTGATGAGTAACGCGAAGACCAAGATGACGCGACTCAGCATCAAGGGCGAGATGGTTGAGAAGAAGGACTAACGCTAATTGATATAATCTATGTCCAATACCCATGTGGTGATAATGGCAGGCGGCATTGGCAGCAGGTTCTGGCCTATGAGCAGCGAGAGTGTGCCCAAGCAGTTTCTTGACGTGCTGGGTACCGGCAAATCGCTGCTTCAGATGACGCTGGAGCGCTTCCAGGGTATCTGCAGTCTGCAAAACACTTGGGTGGTTACTTCTAAGACTTTCAGCGACCAGGTGCGCGAACAGTTGCCTGAGTTGCCGCCTCAGAATATTCTGCTGGAGCCATGCCGCCGCAATACGGCACCGTGTATCGCCTACGTGAGCTGGGTGATTAAGTCGCTCGACCCGACGGCGAACATAGTGGTGAGTCCCAGCGACCATGCCATCACTGACGTGGAGAAATTCCGAAAGGCTATCACCGAGGCTTTGGCGTTTACGGCGGAGAGTGATGCCATCGTGACTCTTGGCATGCGCCCCGACCGCCCCGAGACGGGCTACGGCTACATCGAGGCCGACTTGAGCTATGCCACGCTGACCAACGAGAATATCT
>JAFZUB010000129.1 GCA_017618515.1 Bacteroidaceae bacterium | reverse complement strand
TGGCTGCCGCCAGCGACTCGCCCCGGGTGTTGTAGTCGCCCGAACGGTCGGCGCCGGCACAGTCCATGAGGATGATGCCCGTGGCTCCGCTATTGGAGGAGAGATAGTTGAGGACGAGGCTGTTCTGGGTGGCGGCATTATCGCGGTAGCCGTCGCGGGTGGGTATGCTGAAGAGTGTCTTGGAGTAGCCGGAGGTGTGGTTGATGACCCAGATGGAGGGGTCGGTGTTCTGGGCGCAGGAGAACTCGAGGAGTGTCTGCACGGCAGTGGACTTGGTGGCTGAGGCTCCGGACGCCGAGCAGTCGTAGTAGTCCTGGATATAGCAGGGGGCGGTGGAGGAGCTGCCCTTGATCTGCCCGTTCTGCTGGTCGGCGAAGTTGGGGTTGGAGTTCCAATTGTAGATATATCCGCCGATGGGCAGGGAGCGGTAGGAGTCGCGGCTCAAGACGAGCATCTTGCCGCGGGCCTGGCTCATGGTGAGCAATGGCTTGAAGGCCACGGTGTGCTTGGAGACGGGGGCGGTGGAGAGGAGTGAGGTCATCATGCTCTTCCAGTTGGTGTTGGCGTCGTCGGCCTCGGTCTCATGGCGTATAAGGACGACGGCCATCTCTGTGGGGTGGCTGTCGAGGAGGTTGCAGAGGGTGGTGAGGGCGTCGTTGAGGGTGAGGTTGGTGGTGGCTACGCCGTGGTAGATGCGCAGCACGTCGCCGTCAACGGCGGGGCGGAGGTCGAAGGCTCGTATGCCTTTGTTCCACATCTCGGTGATGGTGAGGTCCTGGGTGCGTGCGAAGGCGTCGGTGGAGGTGCCGTGGCCGGTGCCGGCATCGTGGGCTCCGGGTATGGAGATCTGGCTGACGTAGGCTTTGTCGTCCACTCGGCTCATCCATGCGCTGTAGTCGTCGGCACGGGTCTGCAGGGCGCACAGCAGGATGGCTGCCAGGGTAAGGAGGGTTCTAGTAAGATTGAACATTGAGAATTGAGGATTAATTTTGACTCTAGGATGCAAAAATACGCATTCTTCAGCAAACAGCAAAAAAAAGGAGCCCGCAAATACGGACTCCTCCACTACTTATGAAAAAACTACTCTGTTTATTCAGCTGCGGGTGCCTCGGGCTCAGCGGCGGGGGCTGCCTCCTCGGCGGGTGCCTCGGCAGGTGCCTCTGCTGCGGGAGCTGCCTCCTCTACCTCGGGAGCGGGAGCTGCTGCGGGAGCCTCGGCGGCCTTCTTGGTGCCGCGAGAACGACGTGTGCGCGTCTTCTTCGGGGTCTTGGCCATGTTCTCATCGAAGTCAACGAGCTCGATGAAGCAAATCTGTGCTCCGTCATCCTTGCGGGTGCCGAGCTTGATGATGCGGGTGTATCCACCTGGGCGGTTGGCCACCTTCTCTGCCACGGTCTTGAAGAGCTCCTTAACGGCCTCCTTGTCCTGGAGGTAGGAGAAAACTACACGACGTGAGTTGGTGGTGTCGTCCTTTGAGCGCGTGATGAGCGGCTCTACATACTTCTTGAGGGCCTTTGCCTTTGCGAGAGTCGTAGTGATTCTTTTGTGCATGATCAGGGAGATGGCCATATTGGAAAGCATGGCAGCCCTGTGGGATGCAGTACGACTCAGATGGTTGAATTTCTTATTGTGTCTCATTGTTTAGTCTTTTTCGATTTTATACTTAGAGATGTCCATACCAAACGACAGATTCAGACTCTGGAGCAAATCATCAAGCTCCGAGAGCGATTTCTTTCCGAAATTACGGAACTTCAGGAGGTCGCTCTTGTTGTATTTCACGAGGTCGCCGATTGTCTCGACGTTGGCTGCCTTGAGGCAGTTGAGTGCGCGGACGGAGAGGTTCTGGTCTATGAGCTGCTGCTTGAGAAGCTGGCGCATGCGCAGTACGTCCTCATCGAAGTTGTCTTCTTCCTCTACATCGGTGTTTTCAAGTGTAATCTTGTCATCGGAGAAGAGCATGAAGTGCTGGATAAGGATGCGTGCGGCGTCCTTGAGGGCCTCCTTGGGATGGATAGATCCGTCGGTGGTCACCTCGATGGTAAGGCGCTCATAGTCGGTCTTCTGTTCTACGCGATAGTCATCAACAGCGTACTTGACATTGCGGATAGGGGTATAGATGGAGTCTATAGGCAGGGTGTTCACATCAGTGCAGAACTCGCGGTTTTCCTCTGAGGGGACATAGCCACGTCCCTTGTTGATGGAGAGCTCTATGGTCATCGAGGCCTTGGGGTCGAGATGGCATATTACGAGTTCGGGATTGAGCACCTCAAATCCGGTAAGTACTTTGGAAATATCACCAGCCTTGAACTCTATGGTCTTTTCAACGGTGATACTAACCTTTTCTGTATCAAACTCATTTACTATCTGCTTGAAGCGCACTTGCTTCAAGTTGAGTATAATGTTGGTAACGTCTTCCAACACTCCGGGTACGGTGGAGAACTCATGCTCCACTCCGTTGATGCGGATAGTATTGATGGCAAATCCCTCCAGCGACGACAGGAGGATGCGGCGCAAAGCGTTTCCTATGGTCGTGCCGAAGCCTGGCTCCAACGGGCGGAACTCGAATCGTCCGCATGTCGGAGTGGATTCCAACATTACTACTTTATCAGGCTTTTGAAATGCTAATATCGCCATAATAAGATTATTATTTAGAGTACAATTCTACGATCAACTGCTCCTTGATGTTCTCGGGGATGTCGGCACGCTCGGGGAGGTGGAGGAACTTACCGCTCTTGGAAGCCTCGTCCCATTCGATCCAAGGATACTTGCTGTGGTTGAAGCCTGTGAGGGCGTCGGTGATAACCTCAAGTGACTTGGAGTTTTCGCGTACACCAACAATCTGGCCGGGCTTTACGGAGTAAGAGGGGATGTTGACAACGCCTCCGTCAACAACGATGTGCTTGTGGTTGTCAAGTTGGCGTGCGGCTGCGCGAGAGGGCGCGATGCCGAGACGGAAGACCACGTTGTCGAGACGTGCCTCGAGTCCCTGGAGGAGGGCTTCACCAGTCACGCCGGAGGAGCGGGATGCTTTCTCAAAGAGGTTGCGGAACTGACGCTCCAAGACGCCGTAGGTGTACTTTGCCTTCTGCTTCTCAGCGAGCATGATGCCGTACTCAGAGGTCTTGCGACGACGGTCATGGCCGTGCTGTCCAGGAGGGAAATTCCTGTGCTCAAAGGTCTTGTCGGGTCCGTAGATTGGCTCTCCAAACTTGCGGGCGATTCTTGTTTTGGGTCCTGTATATTTAGCCATTTGTTAAAGATGTTTCTTGTGTTGATTCAACCTAGTGTTATTATACTCTTCTTCTCTTGGGAGGGCGGCAGCCGTTGTGGGGCAGCGGAGTAACGTCGATTATCTCGGTGACTTCGATGCCTGCTCCGTGTACGGTGCGTATGGCGGACTCACGGCCCTGGCCGGGACCCTTGACATAGGCCTTCACCTTGCGTAGTCCAAGGTCGTAGGCTACCTTAGCGCAATCCTGAGCGGCCATCTGGGCAGCATAGGGAGTGTTTTTCTTGGAGCCACGGAATCCCATCTTACCGGCAGAAGACCAGGAAATCATCTCGCCCTCGCTATTGGTGAGGGAGACAATAACATTGTTGAAAGAACTATGGACATGCAACTGTCCCACGGCAGTAATCTTTACTACTCTTTTCTTTGCGGATACTGTTTTCTTAGCCATAATCAGTTATTATTTGGTAGCCTTTTTCTTATTAGCAACTGTCTTCTTCTTTCCCTTGCGGGTACGTGCATTGTTTTTGGTGCTTTGTCCACGCACGGGTAGTCCGTTACGATGGCGCACACCACGATAGCATCCGATATCCATCAGTCGCTTGATGTTCATCTGAGTTTCGGAACGGAGGTCACCTTCTACCTTGAAGTTAGCTCCGATCACTTCACGAATCTTGGCAGTCTGTTCATCTGTCCAATCCTGCACCTTAATGTCGCGATCAATGCCAGCGAGCTCAAGAATCTTGTTTGAGCGGCTGCGACCTATGCCATAGATATAGGTCAACGCGATCTCACCTCGCTTGTTTTGAGGTAAATCTACACCAACAATTCTAATTGCCATATATATTTATTTCAATTGTTTTTGATTAGCCCTGACGAAGCTTGAACTTCGGGTTCTTCTTGTTAATAACATACAGACGCCCCTTGCGACGTACTATCTTGCAGTCCGGGGTACGCTTCTTAATAGATACTCTTGTCTTCATATTGTGTGTGTTTTTTATTTGTATCTGAATACGATTCGGCCCTTTGACAGGTCATAAGGACTCATTTCCAGCTTTACCTTGTCGCCAGGAAGTATGCGAATGTAGTGCAGACGCATCTTGCCCGACAGGTGAGCAGTTATCTGATGGCCGTTTTCCAGCTCTACTCGAAACATTGCGTTGGATAGGGCTTCGAGAATGACGCCATCCAGTTCGATTGCAGATTCTTTTGGCATAAACTATGTTTTGTCTGTTATTACTAATATAATTTACCTTCGATTTTCTCTACTTCCTCGAAAGAAGACAGGATATCGGCTTTGCCGTGGTGGATTGCGATGGTGTGCTCGAAGTGTGCTGCGGGCTTGGAGTCGCGTGTGACAATAGTCCAACCGTCAGAGAGGATTCCTATTTCTCGGCTTCCCATTGTGATCATTGGCTCTATTGCTATGCACATCCCATTCTTGAGTTGCGGTCCGTTGCCGCGCTTTCCGAAGTTGGGGACCATAGGGTCTTCGTGCATTTCGCGTCCGATGCCGTGTCCACAGAGTTCATGCACTACTCCGTATCCTTGGCTTTCGCAATGGTGCTGCACTGCGTAGCTGATATCTCCCACCCTTCGCCCCGCTATTGCGGCCTCGATGCCGAGGTAAAGGCTTTGCTTGGTTGTCAGGAGCAGTTGCTTGACTTCCTTGGACACTTCTCCGACGCAGAAGGTGTAGCATGAGTCTCCGTTGTATCCGTTGAGCAGTGTGCCGCAGTCAACTGAGACTATGTCTCCCTCCTTGAGGGGTGTGTCGGTGGGGATACCGTGTACGACTTGTTCGTTTACCGAAGTGCAGACCGACGCTGGGAAGGGAACTCCGTTTTGTCCGGGGAATCCTTTGAAGGTCGGGATAGCACCATTGTCTCTTATATAGGTGTCGGCCAGGGCGTCGATTTGCCTTGTCGTTACACCTGGTTTGATGATTCGTGCTATTTCAGCAAGCGTTCTGCCTACGAGCAGGTTGGCCTGCCTCATCAGCTCTATCTCGTCTTCTGTCTTTAAGTAAATCATGTTAGTATGCACTTACGCCACGAGAGCGTGTGCGACCGGAGCTGAGCAGGCCGTCGTAGTGACGGACGAGCAGATGGCTCTCTATCTGCTGGAGAGTATCCAACACCACACCAACAAGAATCAGAAGTGATGTGCCGCCGAAGAACTGCGCAAATCCCTGATTGATGTCAAAGTATCTTGCGAACACGGGAAGGATTGCTATCAATGCGATAAACAACGAACCCGGCAGTGTGATATATGACATTACGTTGTCGAGGTAGTCTGCTGTGTTCTTACCCGGCTTTACACCCGGTATGAAACCATTGTTTCGCTTCAGCTCGTCAGCCATCTGCACAGGATTGAGCGTGATGGCTGTGTAGAAATACGTAAATGCGATAATCAGAATCACAAACACGAAGTTGTACAAGAAGCTGTTCATGTCGAGGAGGTTAGCGATCACTGCGCTGTTTTCACCTCCGCTGCGAGCCATGGTTACAGGAATGAACATCAATGCCTGGGCAAAGATGATAGGCATCACGTTGGCTGCAAACAGTTTGATGGGGATGTACTGGCGTGCTCCGCCCACCTGCTGTCCGCCTTGGAGGCGCTTAGCATACTGAACGGGCACTTTTCGTACGGCCTGAACCAACAATACTGCTGCTGCTATCACCACAATCAGTGCGATGATCTCAAACAGGAACTTAACCAAGCCACCGGCACCCGGTGAGGTAAGAGCTGTTACGAACTCCTGACCCAGTGCCTGGGGCAGACGTGCGATGATACCAATCATGATTATCATGGATACACCGTTGCCGACTCCCTTGTCAGTGATGCGCTCGCCGAGCCAGAGGATGAACATGCTGCCTGCTGCAAGGATGATGGTCGATGTGAGCAGGAACATACCCCAAGGCAGTGCGTTGGTGATAGCGCCAGCGGCCTGTGTCTTAAGGTTGATCAAATACATCGGTGCCTGGAACAGCAGGATAGCCATTGTCAGGTAGCGGGTGTACTGATTGATCTTGCGACGTCCGCTCTCGCCCTCACGCTGCATCTTCTGGAAGTAGGGCACTGCTATAGCAAGCAGCTGCATTACGATAGATGCAGTGATGTAGGGCATGATTCCCAGCGCGAAGATGGATGCGTTGGAGAATGCGCCACCAGAGAACATATCCAGCAGAGACATAAGTCCTTCCTTGGTCTGATCCGAAAGGGAGGACAACCTCTGCGGGTCGATGCCTGGCAAGACGACAAATGAGCCGAAACGATATATGGCAATAAACAGGATGGTTATCAGAAGACGTATTCTGAGGTCTTCTACACGCCATATATTCTTTAATGTCTCAATGAATTTTTTCATCTGTTATAATTTAGTCACGTTACCACCGAGAGCAGTGATTGCTGCCTCTGCAGATTTAGAAAAGCCATTGGCCGTAACGTCGAGCTTAGTGGTAAGCTGACCGTTGCCGAGAATCTTGACGAGCTGGCCCTTGGAAACGAAGCCTGCCTGCACGAGGTCCTGAACTGTAACGGCTGTGAGTTTCTTAGCATCGGCGAGAGCCTGGATAACGTCAAGGTTGATAGCCTTATACTCTACGCGGTTGATATTCTTGAATCCAGACTTCGGCAGACGACGCTGCAGCGGCATCTGACCGCCTTCGAAGCCAATCTTCTTCTTATAACCAGAGCGTGCCTTGGCACCCTTATGACCACGAGTTGACGTGCCACCCAAACCGGAGCCGGGTCCACGACCGAGCCTTCTTCTGGAGTGAGTAGATCCCTCTGCGGGTTTCAAATTATGTAATTTCATGATTTCTACGTTTTTATTATTCAACGATTCTCACCAGATGATGAACCTTCTTAATCATGCCACGCACACACGGGGTGTCCTCATGTGCTACGACGGCATTCATTTTCCTCAAGCCTAAGGAATCGAGAGTTCTTCTCTGATCGATAGGGGCGCCGATACGGCTCTTTACTTGCTTAATCTTTATCGTTGCCATAATACACTAACCTTTAAATACTTTTTCCAAACTAATGTTACGCGTTGCGGCGATAGTGTTGGCATCGCGCAATTCTGCCAGTGCGGCTACGGTTGCCTTAACGAGGTTGTGGGGGTTGGATGAGCCCTTCGACTTGGCGAGGACGTCCTTCACACCAACGCTCTCAAACACGGCACGCATAGCACCGCCAGCCACCACTCCAGTACCAGGAGCTGCGGGACGGATGAGCACTCTGGCTCCACCGTACTTTGCAATCTGCTCGTGAGGGATGGTACCCTTGAGAACAGGCACTCTGATAAGATTTTTCTTTGCGGACTCTACGCCCTTAGCAATAGCTGCCGAAACTTCGCCAGCCTTACCGAGACCATAGCCTACAACGCCATTGCCGTCGCCGACAACAACTATCGCAGCAAAAGTGAAAGTCCTACCACCCTTAGTTACTTTGGTTACACGATTAAGTGCTACCAATTTTTCAGTAAGTTCTTCGGTGTTTATATTTACTCTATTTGCCATATACATTAAAATTTAAGTCCGCCTTTACGGGCACCATTAGCAACTTCCTGAACTCGTCCGTGATAGAGGTAACCATTGCGGTCGAACACTACCTCGCTTATGCCTGCCTCGATGGCCAGCTTTGCGATCTTCTCACCTACTATTGCAGCCTGCTCCTTCTTGGGCATCTTGTCCATGCCGAGGGAAGAGGCGGATACAACGGTGGTTCCTTTATCATCGTTTATCACTTGAGCATAGATCTGCTTATTGCTGCGGAACACACACAGACGCGGTCTCTCAGCGGTGCCAGAAATCTTATTGCGTACGCGATATTTAATTCTAACCCTTCTATCTTTATTCTTTGTCATAATCTTTAGTTTTTATGGGTTACTTAGCTGCCGCGGTCTTACCAGACTTGCGACGAATAACTTCACCAACATACAAGATACCCTTACCTTTGTAAGGCTCAGGCTTGCGGAAAGAACGAATCTTAGCACAAACAAGTCCCAAAAGCTGCTTGTCGCAAGACTCCAGACAGATATAAGGGCGCTTATTCCTTTCTGACTTTGTAACTACGGAGATTTCCTTCGGGAGCTGCAGGAATATGGGGTGTGTATAACCGAGGGAGAACTCTACGATCTGTCCCTCGTTAGAAACACGGTAACCTACACCTACCAGTTCCATCTCGCGCTTGTAG
>JAFZUB010000128.1 GCA_017618515.1 Bacteroidaceae bacterium | reverse complement strand
TTTTCGCATGTACGAAAACGAGGCGGACATCGTCCCGAAATAGCATATCCTCGCCGATTTTTGCGAAATCACTGACACTCAGCCTTTTACGCAAATCGCACCATTTTCTCGCGTAAAAATGCCCGATTTCCCCTACTTTAATCCCCCAAAAACAGCCTTTTCCATAGGAAAAATGGACTTTTCCGAAACTAAAGCTGACGGCGTTGCAAACTAAAGCCGACGGTGTCGGATTTTACGCTGACTTCTTGGAAATTAAAGCTGACGGCGTTCGGACTAAAGCGTCAATTCCTGGAGCCTTTCCTTGCATTTTACCGCCAAAAATCCATTCCCCCAGACATTATTTTGCCCAAAAATCTCATTCTAGCGCCCAATTATTGACGCGACGCTCCTAAATTCCACCAAAAATTCCACTTCCAAGCCAAATAATCCCGTTTTTGCAGTAGCAAACCGTCAATTATTCTCTATTTTGACCTCTTTCGCTGCAAAATATTATATCAGTTATATTCACATACAGCACTTGTCTGTGAAAGAACATCCATTTCTTCTACTTCCCTCTACTTCCCATTCCTATATTCAATGTTTTCTCTGTTTTTCTTTCGTTCAGGTTTATCCTGTAGGGCAGATGGCTCAGCGGCTCTTATCTCTCTTTTTCTTCCAGTGGCGGTAGCCCAGCCAGCCGAGGAGGCCGAGGGCGACGATGACCAGCAGTATGACTCCGACGGGCGTGCCTCGCCGGGGAGGGATATAGCTGCTGTCAAAGGAGGAGGCGTCGCCTGGGTTGTTGTATGTGCCGTAGGTGTCCTGGCTCCCGTTCTGGGGCTGGCCATGGTGCAGTATCTCATTGGCCCTGTCTATCAGCTGCTGTTTCTGGGGGTTGTCTTGATAGCCCAACAGCATCCTGCCGGCTCCGCTGCAGGAGATGCATATTCCCGAGCCTCCGCATACGCGACAGAGGTCGTCGTCGAGCGACACGTTCATGTAGCCACCGCACATGCTGCAATCGCCTGTGCCGCCGCATGTGGCGCAGGTCTCATAGACGGGCACCTGCTCCATGGCCTGCTTGATGAGTTCCTCGTAGGCGAAATATTCTTCGGGGGTGAGGTTGTAGCTCTCCATCAGGTCGTTGGCGCTGTTGGCATAGTTCTCGCGGTCGCGCGCTTCTCTCATCTGGTCGGAGGCGGAGGCGGGCGCTATGCCGCTGCCGCCGCATGCGGAGCATACTATCTGGCTGTTGCCGAAGGGGTGTCCTAGTCCGCCGCATACTCTGCATGTCTTGCCGATGCACAGTATGGTGAACATGGAAAGGAGAATGGTGAATAGTGTCTTTTTCATGGTGGTGGTGTGTTTACATCAGTCCGTCGGCCTCGAAGGGTATGCGCTTGCGGTAGGCGCGGCCCGTGGCGGTGGCGATGAGGGTGCCGTCCTGATTGGTGACGCGTATGATGCTCTGTGGCATCTTGGGGTGGTTGACGGTCTCGGTGGCCTCGGCAACGAGGTGGTCGCCGAGGTGGGCGGAGGCGAGATAGTCGATGGTGTTGGCGATGCCGAGGGTGAGGGTGCCGTGGCTGTTGCACACGGCGGCAAAGGCGAGGTCGGCGAGGGTGAAGATGGCTCCGCCCTGGCATACGTTGGCTCCGTTGAGGTGGGCGGGGCCTACGGTCATCTCGGCCTTGGCATAGCCCTCGCGCACCTCGGTAAGCTGTATGCCGTTGTCACGCGCGAAAATGTCGGTCTGGTTGAGACGGTCGAGGAGAGTCAAGTTAATTTACTATTTGACAATTTACAATGTACAATTTATGTACTATTTTTTAGAAGCAAATCTGTGTCTGCAGCTGGAGCATGTTGTAGTTTTTCTTCCAGTTGGAGTTGGGGTCGCAGAAGGTCCACTGTGCCTGGATGCGGCACTTGTTGAAGAACCAGTACTGGAGTCCGAGGGTGTAGTTGCTCTGGTCGAAGTCGCCGTGGGTGTTGCGGTCGAAGTAGTCGTAGGAGGCTACGGCATCGAGCTTGGGCAGCAGGTTGACGGTGGTGGTGGCATACACGCCCTGGCTCTGCACGGGACCGTCCCATCCCTTGAGGTACTCGCCGCGGATGCTGAAGGGGGCGGTGGTGTAGTTGGCGCCTACGGAGTAACGGTGGCGGCGGTAGTTGTCGCCCTCACTGACGTAGGGGTTGAACTCGGAGTCGGCGATGGCGTGGCCGTGGCCTATCTGTCCGGAGGCTACCACGGTGAGGGGCTCGCACGGCTTGTAGGAGAGTTTGGCGATGAGGTCTTTCGACTTGTTGAGGTCTCGGTTGTTGATGCCCTGTCCGTTCATGATGGCGAACTCGTAGGTGAGGCCCTTGAGGGGCTCGCCGTAGATGAGGAATCCGATGTCACGGCCGGTGTGCTTGCCGAACAGTGGGTCGGTGCCGCCGCCGGAGAGATAGGTGACGCCCTGTGCGCAGATGTCGATGAGCTCTACCTTGGAGGGCGACATGGGGTTCTCAAGGGTGAGGGAGTTCTTGAACTGTCCGAGACGGAAGCCGATGGCTTTGTGGGGACGGAAGTCGGTGTAGTACTCCAGGGGCTTGGAGTTGAAGTCGTGCATGAAGAGGAAGGACCACTTGTCGGTGATCTTGGCCTTCGCCCACACCACGGTGCGCTTGAAGTTGAAGGAGTTCTCGTTGGTGGTGGTGTTGTAGTCGTAGCCGCCCTGGGCATAGCCGTGTATCTCTATGCGGTCGGTGAAGGACTGGAGCAGGTCGGCAGCGGCGTTGGTCTGAGCTACGCAGAATATAGATAACAGAGAACAGAGAATAGTTATAGTTGTCTTTTTCATTTGAGATTTGATTAATTTATATTTTTTAGGAGTTATCGCTTCGCTTAGAAGTTACCGCGCTTCGCGCTCGACGATAGTCGATGATTTGATTGAGGCGGGAGTATTGTCTTTAACTTCTTTAACTTCGAGCCCGCTTGCGGGCGTTAACTTCTTTAACTTCTTAATTTAATTTTGAGATTTTATTTCTTAAAGCATTTGAACATGTAGTTTACTTTGTCGGTGTCCATCTTGGGGGTGAGGAGGCTGACTATCCACACTACGGGGAAGCCGCCGACCATGGCGATGGCACCGCAGTTGATGGGGTTGGCGATGGCGTTGTCAAGCAGCATGTTGACCACGATGAGGCCTACGCCCCAGATGAAGCATGCCCATACGGCTGCGGGAGTGACGCCCTTCCAGTAGAGGCCGAGCATGAAGGGGGCCAGGAAGGCGCCTGCCAGTGCGCCCCACGAGATGCCCATGAGCTGGGCGATGAAGGTGGGCGGGTTGAGGGCTATGAGCAGCGAGATGGCGATGAAGAACACGATGAGTACTCGCATGACGATGACCTTGCGGCGCTCGATGTTGCCCTCCACGGTGTCGTCGATGGTGCCCTCGGGGGCCTCGAGGCTGCTGGCCTTCTTGTCACGGTAGATGAGGTCGAGGGTCATGGTGGAGCTGGAGGTGAGCACGAGGGATGCCAGGGTGGACATGGAGGCGGAGAGCACGAGGAGCACCACGAGGGCTATGAGTGCCGGCGAGAGTGTCTCGAGCATGGAGGGCACGATGGAGTCGAAGGCTATCTTGCCGTCAACGACCACGGGGTCGTAGAGCCTGCCAAATCCGCCGAGGAAGTAGCAGCCGCCTGCCACGATGAAGGCGAAGACGGTGGAGATGATGGTGCCGCGGCGTATGGCCGACTCGTCGGTGATGGAGTAGAACTTACCCACCATTTGGGGCAGTCCCATGGTGCCGAGGGAGGTAAGCACGACTACACCGAGCAGATTCCACGGGTCGGGGCCAAAGAGAGTGGCAAAGCCTCCGCTGCCTGCCT
>JAFZUB010000127.1 GCA_017618515.1 Bacteroidaceae bacterium | reverse complement strand
GTGTTTTAAGACCTCGACTCTTGACTCCCGACTCTCGACTCTCGACTCTAGACTCTCGACTCTCGACTCTTGACTATCGTCGAGCGAAGCGATAACTTCTGAGCGCGAAGCGATAACTTCTAAAAAGAAATCTCGCCAATCTCAAATCAAAAAAATATCAAACCATGTTTATCGTAACAAGCAGCACCCTTGCCGTAATACTGTGCGTAGTGACCATGCTATGCTGGGGCAGTTGGGGCAACACACAAAAGCTCGCCGGCAAGAGCTGGCGCTATGAATTGTTTTACTGGGACTACATCGTGGGCATCCTCCTGTTCTCCCTGCTCATCGGCCTCACCTTCGGCAGCACTGGCGAAGGAGGGCGCGCCTTCCTCACCGACCTCGGTCAGCTCGACGCCTCCCGTGCGGGCAGTGCCATCCTCGGTGGTGTCATCTTCAACGCAGCCAACATCCTGCTCAGTGCAGCCGTCAGCATCTCGGGCCTTGCCATCGCTTGGCCCATTGGTCTCGGCATCGCACTGGTGCTGGGCGTGTTCCTCAACTACATCCTTGCCCCCAACGGCAATCCCGCACTGCTGGCACTCGGCGTGGGCCTGGTGCTCGTGTCGGTGATATGCAACGGCATCGCCTCGGGCAAGAACTCCAAGACCTCGGGACGCGGCATCAGCAAGAAGGGACTTGTCATCACCATCGTCAGCGGTTTGCTGATGGGTGTGTTCTATCCCTTCGTGGCATACGCTATGGACCTCACCAGCTGCACCAGCCCCGCTGCTGGCATGGCCACTCCCTACAGCGCCTTCTTCCTCTGTGCGCTGGGAGCCTTCCTGAGCAACTTTGTGTTCAACACCATCCTCATGCGTCGCCCCATCTCCGGTGAGCCCGTCACCTATAAGCAGTACTTCGCCGGACGCCCTGCCACCCATATGGTGGGCATCCTCGGCGGTTGCATCTGGGGTCTCGGCACGGTGCTGAGCTATGTCTGCGCCGGCAAGGAGGCCAACCTTGGCCCCGCCATCTCCTATGCCCTTGGTCAGGGTGCCCCGATGATTGCCGCCCTTTGGGGTATCTTCATCTGGAAGGAGTTCAAGGGAGCCAACACAGCCGTCCGCCTGTTGCTCGTGGCTATGTTTGCCGCGTTCATCATCGGCGTGTTCACCGTCATCGCTGCTCGTGGATAATAGGTCGCAATGCTTGTCACGCTGAGTGAGATACTCCGCGACGCCAATGAGCGGCACTATGCCGTGGGGGCGTTCAACTGCCTGAGCGTGGAGAATGTTATGGGAGCCATAGAGGCTGCCGAGCAACTGCGCTCACCCATTATCATCCAGTTGGCAGAGGTGCAGTTCCCCGAGGCCCCTATGGAGCTGATGGCTCCGCTCTTCCTCCAGGCAGCCCGCAGGTCGTCAGTACCCGTCTGTGTGCACCTCGACCATGGTCAGAGCGTGGAGACCTGCCGTAGGGCCATACAGCTTGGCTTCACCTCCGTGATGTTCGACGGCGCCGCACTGCCGTTTGAGGACAATGTCGCTGCCACCCGCGAGGTGACTGATATGGCTAAGGCCGCAGGCGTGGATGTGGAGGCCGAGCTGGGCAAGGTGGGCGACTCGGGAGTGGACACGGCCGATGTGTTCACCGATGTGGAGGAGTCGGTGCGCTTTGTGCAGGCCACGGGGATAGACGCCCTGGCCATTGCCATAGGCAATCTCCACGGCCATTATGTACACACTCCGCAGCTGAACATTCGTCGCCTCATTGAGATACACGAGGCCAACCGTCTGCCACTGGTGTTGCATGGTGGCAGTGGCACGAGTGTCGATGACTTCAAGGCATGCATCCACCACGGTATCTGCAAGATAAATGTGGCCACAGCCATCCAGCGCGGCATCATGCAGCGCATCACCGAGCGCCTGTCCCAGCATCCCGATGAGGGCTACATCCCACTGAAGCAAGTGATGATCTCCGCCTCACGCGAGGTCGTGGCGGAGCATATCCGCCTGTTTGAGAGCAAAGACCGTTGTCCATAGACCATAAAACCTTATCATACATGAAACGAAGCGAAATCAACCAAATCATCCGCGAGGCCAAGGAGTTCCTTCATTCGCGGCAGTTCATATTGCCCGAGTGGTCGGAGTGGAGCATTGCCGACTGGAAGGCAAACCGTCAGAAGGTGGACTATATCACAGAGCGTATGCTGGGGTGGGACATCACCGACTTCGGGTCGGGCGATTTCCTGCGCTGCGGACTGTTCCTCTTCACCCTTCGCAACGGCAAGTATGGCGTGGACAAGAAACCCTACGCCGAGAAGATAATGATAGTGGAGGAGAATCAAGAGACCCCCATGCATTTCCACTGGTCCAAGATGGAGGACATCATCAACCGTGGCGGCGGCAATCTGGTCATCGAGCTCTACAACGCCGACAAGGACGAGCAGTTAGCCAATACGCCCGTCCACTATCGCATCGATGGCATAGAGCATGTCATGGAGCCCGGTGGGCGAGTCATCCTGCGTCCGGGGCAGAGCATCTGCATGGAGCAGTACCTCTATCACCGCTTCTATGGCGAGCCGGGCAAGGGCAAGGTCATGGTCGGCGAGGTGAGCCAGTGCAACGACGACACCACCGACAACCGTTTCTTCCAGCCCGTAGGCCGCTTCCCCGACATCGAGGAAGATGAACAGCCCCTCCACCTCCTCTGCTCTGATTATCCTAAATATATCCCCCTCCTTTAGGGGGGCTCCAACCCTTCAAGGAGCTATCGCTTCGCTCGACGATAGTCGAAGGTCTTGATTGAGGCTGGAGTATTGTCTTTAACTTCT
>JAFZUB010000126.1 GCA_017618515.1 Bacteroidaceae bacterium | reverse complement strand
ATGAAACAGGCCGACTACCTGCCCGAAGAATTCACTATCGAGTTCGACGTTTGGTCCAATGCCACAATGGGCAACAGCAACAACGACATGATTCGTCTGGATCTTTACTCGGAAGAGTTCTCCGATGGTATTGTACGTGTAGATTTGAACCCTGCCATCAACGACAAGCCAGAAGAGGATTCGCATGTCAAATTAGTGTATACATTTCTACCGCCTTCTGGAGATGTCCGAGAAGGCAGCGTGAATGGTGAAAGTCTAGACCCGCTCATCAAGGCGAACACATGGCTCCATGTCGCGGCCTCGTTCAACAAGCGCGCTTTCAAATACTATGTGAACGGCAACCGTCTGGTGAATCTCCCTAACGTGATGCGTCCCACCCGCATGAAGCTGGTCTCTATCTCGAACTGCGATGAGAAGGACCGTTTCTTCATCAAAAACATCCGTATCTGCAAGGGAGCCGTTCCTCTGTACGACCGCCTCTCCACCGACGGCAAGATTGTCACCTATGCCATCACCTTTGAGACTGGCAAAGCCGACCTCAAGCCGGAGTCTATTATTGAAATCAACCGTGTGGCAAAACTGATGCAAGACCATCCCGAGCTGAATTTCGAGGTGCAGGGACACTGCGACAATACCGGCTCCGACGCCGTGAACGACCCCTTAAGCCAAAAACGTGCTGAGGCCATTGTTGCCGCCCTCGTGAAACAGGGCATCGACAAAGCGCGTCTAACCGCCGTGGGCAAGGGTTCGCACTCCCCCGTTGCCCCCAACACCACCATGGACGGACGCGCAAAAAACCGCCGCGTGGAATTTGTCAGGAAATAACAATATTCCCGGCAAACTTTACGTTATACAAATATAACGGAGGCCTTTGCGTCTAGAGGAACGACTGCATATCTACCAGCCGTTTGTAGAGGCCTCCCTGGGCGATGAGCTGGTCATGGGTGCCACGCTCGGCAATCCGGCCTTGGTTCATGACGATGATTTCGTCGGCGTGACAGATGGTGGAGAGACGGTGGGCGATGACGATACAGGTGCGTCCCTCCATAAGCTGGTTGAGAGCATGCTGCATAGCTAGTTCGCTCTCGGTATCGAGGGCGCTGGTCGCCTCGTCGAGGATGAGGATAGGAGGGTCCTTGAGCACGGCACGCGCAATGCTGAGGCGTTGCCGCTGACCACCGCTGAGGTTGAGCCCCCGGTCTCCTATGGGTGTATTATAGCCCTGCTCCATGAGGGAGATAAACTCGTCGGCATGAGCCACCTGCGCTGCATGCCGCACCGCCTCAATGCTGTAGTCGGTACGTCCGAAGGCAATATTGTTTGCCACCGTATCGTTGAAGAGGATGCAGTTCTGCGACACCAAGCCTATCTGTGCACGCAGGCTGTTGATGTTGAGGCTGGTCAAGGGGATGCCGTCGATAAGTATCTGTCCCTGCGAGCAGTCATAGAAACGGGGCAGGAGGTCTACCAAGGTCGTCTTGCCGGCACCCGAGGGTCCCACGATGGCAATGGTTTTGCCTTTGGCAATAGTGAGGTTGATATCGCGAAGCACATAGACGGGGTCTGTTCCGGGGTCGGTCTGGTAGGAGAAGGAGACATCGCGGTACTCTATGTTTTGAGAAAAGGTGTCAAGCAACGTGGCGTTCTCTATCTCGTAGATGGTCTCGTCAGCGTCAAGGAGCTCGAAGACCCGCTGTGCGGCGGCGTTGGCCTTCTGTAGGTTGTTATACACGCGAACGATGGACTGCACTGGAGGGATGAGTCGCGCGAAGAGGATGACAAACAGGATAAATACAGAAGAGAGCAGCTCGCCACGCAGCACCGCCATGCCGCCCAAAATAAGAATAAATACCAGTCCGAGGGTGATGAGCACTTCGGAGAGCGGGCTGCTCAGCTCGCGCCGTTGGGCCACACGTATCATGGTATGCGTATAGCTCTCGCTGGCTTCAGCAAAACGTCGTTCGCTCGCCTCCTCACGACTGAAGGAGCGTATGACACGGATGCCCGAGAGCGACTCTTCAAGTATCGAGAAGAGGTGTCCCAGTTTAGCCTGTCCCTCAGAAGAGTTGCGACGCAGGCTCCTGCCGATAAGGGCTATGAGCCACACGGCAAGGGGCAGTATGATAAGGAAATAGAGGAACAGCCTGGGACTGATAAAGATAAGGGCTAGCGAGAAGAAGATGATATTTATAGGGTCTTTGCCCATAGAGATAACCGAGGTGAGGACACCCCATTCGATGTCGGCGATGTCGTTAGACATGCGGCTAATGATGTCGCCACGCCGCCGAGCGTTGAAGTAAGAGACGGGGAGGATGGTGATGTGGTGGTAGAGGTCGTTGCGGAGGCGCATCGTGATGCCGTTGCGCATGGGGCTGATGACGAATTGTGCCGCATAACGGCAGAAGTTGGAGAGTAGGGAGAAGAAGAGGTAGCCCAAGGCGATGGCAAGCAGACAGCGCCAAAGACCATAGATGCCCTTGTACTGTGCCAAGGTATAGGTGAGCCACAGGGAGAGGTATTGCTGGTCGAAGCTGAAAGGAGGCAGCGAGGCAGACGGCTGGGCAGTACCGAACAAAAGCTCTACGAACGGCACAATCATAATGAATGTCCCCATATTGAACAAGACAGCCAACATATTGAAGAAGAGGTTGGCGGCGATGTTCCAAGGGTAGAACTTGAGGTATTTGAATACTCGCCAGACGGGCATAGATAGAGTGGCTGGTTTATAGCTTGGTGGGGTCGATATAGAAATTGGCTTCGGGACCGTTGCAGGGGGTGCTGCAATGCAGCGCACACTCGGAGCAGAGCGTGAGCTCGCCATGCAGGCGCTTCTTCACCAGGTCGGAAAGACGGTCACGGAGCGGGCTGAGGAATATCTGTTTCAGCACCTCGTCGCAGAAGGCATAAAGCAGCATGGTGCGGGCAGTGCGCTCACTTATGCCGCGAGAGCGGATGTAGAACAGCGCCTACTCGTCCAACTGTCCTATCGTGCTGCCGTGCGAACACTTCACGTCGTCGTTGTATATCTCAAGGAACGGCTTGGTGTTGACCAGCGCCTTGTCGGTAAGCAGGATATTCTTGTTCGACTGGTAGGCCTCGGTCTTTGTGGCACCGTATTGGACAAGCACATGCCCGTTAAAGGTGCCGTGGGCAGCATCGTCCAGGATGCCCTTGAACAGTTCCTGGCT
>JAFZUB010000125.1 GCA_017618515.1 Bacteroidaceae bacterium | reverse complement strand
GCCAGGCAATCAACCTCTATCTGCGGCTCGCCGAAGGTCATGGTTGCCTCGTCGAAGGTCACGCTCATAAGGTTGTAGTGGAGGTGTTGGTAGCCGGAGAGCACATAATTTATCTTTACGGAGTCGGATTGTGCGCCCAGTCCGGGAGCGGGACAGCTGCAGTAGTAAATCTTTTTGCCATCGGGAGCCCAGGCGGGGAATGTCTCCATGTCGTCGGGGGTCTTGATGATATTGCTCACCTCATGGGTGTCGGCGTTGTAGAAGAGCAGGTCGCTGCCGTAGTCGAGCACCTCTATTTTCTCAAGGTCGAGCATGTGGAAGGCCTGGCCTGTGCGATTGCTGGAAAAGACAATATAGTTCTTTTTCGGATGCCATGACGGATAGACGGCCGATCCCAGAATAGAGTCATTCTTGAAGTTGAGCTTTTCCACCTTGCCGTCTTTAGCTATGAGTGTGCCGCCCATCTTTGCACGGACGTGGAACAGCATATTCTTGCCTCCGTAGTTTTGATAGTTGTGGCAATTGGCGCAGTGGTTCTCGTCGGGATTCTCGGCGCGATTGTTTTCGTAGATGGTGTTTACATCATAGTTGGTGAGATTGCGTTGATAGAGCCCGATATGGCGATACATCTCAAAGCCAGGCTCTATGAGGCGGTACGACAGATAAGGGTCGATATCTTCCTCTGCCACATATATCTTATAGGGTTTGTAGCTTGTCCACTGTCCCTCACTCAGCTGATAGACAGTTATCTCAAGAGCCTTGCCACGATTGGACTGGAGAGCATTGCGCCATTCTGTGGAGTCGAACTGCACCACGCCGTCGTCGCTGCCACCGGTGACCATTACCTCTTTTCCCGAGGCCTTGACCTGCACCACATATTCGTCGGCTTCGCCTTTCACAATGAAATTGAGCGGAGCGATATTGGATGGCACGGTTACCTCAGTGTAGTCGGGATAGAGCACAGGGGTGTTGCCGTTGGCCACGGCATCTGTAGGCACGGTATAACTCTTGCTGCAAGCTGTGAGCAACAGCAAGCACAAGATATTGATGATTGATATTTGAAGTTTTCGCATAGAGAACTGATAATTAATTGACTCCTTCCTTCTTTTCGTCTTCGGGCAGAGTGTAGTTTTCGTCAGGTATGTTTTGCAGATAGTAGTAGTATTCGTAGGTGCCGCGATATTTGTCATACATTTTGGCTTTCTTCTTGACCTCTATATCCCTTTGTTTTTGTGTGAAAGCCTCGCTCATGAAGTCCTTAAACTCCTGCAGGGTATAGGGCGACAGGTTGATTTGCTTGAGTATTGCCAGATTCTTGATGTTCTGCACCACTATGGCCTCCTCGTATATCTTGGGCAGAGGCATGCCGCTCTCAATCATAGTGAGTATGCGACTGCCGAAAGCGAGCATGTCTTTGGTGTAGAGGCAGGCGTAGAGCGAGTTGTGAAGGCCGCGCACTGTCTTGGCTTCGGTCAGCGCGAGGTTATAGCCCAGGAACATAGGCTCTCTGTATACCTGCTCGAAAGAGTCGTGCACGGGTTGCAACTCTATCACTGAAGCCAGTTCGCCATCTTGGAGTACTAGGTTGTAGTCGCGGAGCATGGCTGAATATTTCTCTACGAAGTCACCCTCAAACGGAGCTTTCTTCAGTATGGCGAGATACTTCTCTGCCAATGCATTCTCCTGGTCAATCACAGCGCACTGCACCATTCTCTTGATACGATGGATGGTGGGACCTTCGAGCACGTTTTGCTCCATTGCTTCGTGGTAGGCACTACGTGTGAGGCCTGCGTAGAAGTTGCAGTCGATGACGAAGTAGTCCATGCCACCGTCAAAGCTGCCGTTTTTCCTTGAGAGGTGGGCATTAGGGTACTGATAGCGTAGATTGAAGAGCTCTGTTGCTGCTTGTCCGTTTTGGTTGAGAGCCAGCGCATGATACGCTGCCACGGTACGGGTGGGGTGGGAGGCCTTCTTTGACAGTTCAACCATGCCATCCCAGTCTTGCTGCATCATCTTGCACTCCATGGCGCATGTCAACCTGTCGTTCTGCGCATAGGTCATTGCTACGACGGCGCATACAATCCACAATGCGGCAATAGTCAATAGCTGTGGCTTGCAGTTTGGCTTTTGACCCTCAACACTTGGCTCTTGACTCTCGACCTTCTGACTCTTCCGACTTCTCATCTTTGCTACGAGGGCTATTATTCCGCATATCACCATAGCAACAAGCGGGATATTCATGATGTAGCTGGGCTCGCGGAGATAGAAGAGGTTAAGCCCCTGATAGAAATAATAGCCGAAGTATGCGAAAGGCAGAGCAACGATGAGGGCTTTCCACCATCCTTTCAGTCTCAGAGCCTTATCGAGCCACCGCGCTGACAAAGTCAGCATAGCGGCGATAAGCAGAGAGCCTATTATGGGCCATACGCAACTGAGCAGCAGGAAGCGCCCTGTTACGTAAAACCATCCTAGCGGTTGACATAGCCAGTAGTTCATGGCTGTAGAGTCAAACACGAGGAAACTCCTCTGTTGCGCCACTTGCAGAGTGTCGCCATAGAAGAAGAATAGGAACGCCCATAGCATCACGAGCATCGTGAGCCATAGGTGCTTGCCGAGGAATGCCAATATGCCGTTGCGCTTGGCTTTCTGTTTTGTGGCTGGGCTTTTCACTGCTTTCGCGTTGGGACGCTGGGCAGTGTTTTTCTTTTGTTTTGTTTTCATATTGGAGCAAAGGTAGTGAATTGTCTGCACACTACCAAATATTCAAATCTCAATAATGTTTTTTGTTCTATTTGAGCAGCGCGAGAGCTTCGCCTATGCGTCGCATAGCTTCTACTATGTTGTCGTCGCTGGTAGCGTAGCTCATGCGTATGCAGTCGGGGTCGCCAAAGGCCTGTCCGCCCACAGTGGCCACATGTCCCACGTTGAGCAGATACATGGCGAGGTCCATGTTGTCCTTGATTATTGACTCTTGGCCATTGACCATTGCTTTCTTGCCGTAGTAGCTGCTCACCTTGGGGAACACATAGAATGCTCCGTCAGGCTCGCTGACTTCAAAGCCCGGTGTCTCGCGGCAGAGCTGCACGATGAGTTTCTTGCGACGCTCAAAGGCGAGGCGCATGTCCTCCACGCACTGCTGGTCGCCACTGAAAGCTGCGGCTGCGGCTATCTGGCTCACTGAGCAGGGGCCGGAGGTGTACTGTCCCTGCAGTTTGTTGCAGGCCTTGACTATCCACTCGGGTGCTGCAATGAAGCCGATGCGCCAGCCAGTCATGGCATAGGCCTTGCTGACACCATTGATGATGACAGTGCGGTCTTTCATTCCTTCCACCTGGGCTATGCTGGCGTGAGCGCCTACATAGTTGATATGCTCGTATATCTCGTCGGACAGGATTATGATGTCGGGATGCTTCTTAAACACCTCGGCGAGAGCTTCCAGCTCTGCCTTGCTATAAACGGCTCCTGTGGGGTTGGACGGTGAGCAGAGGATGAAGGCGCGTGTCTTGGGTGTGATGGCGGCCTCAAGCTGTGCGGGCGTTATCTTGAAGTGCTGGTCGATGCCTGCTGGCACTATCACGGGCGTGCCGTCAGCGAGCTTTACCATCTGGGTATAGCTCACCCAATAGGGGGCAGGAATGATGACCTCGTCCCCTTCGCCTACGATGGCCATGATGACGTTGCACACGCTCTGCTTGGCACCGTTGGAGCATAGTATCTGGCCGGGCGTGTAGTCGAGGCCGTTCTCTCGTTTCAGCTTATCTACTATGGCTTGGCGCAGCACGGGGTAGCCGGGTACTGGTGAGTAGCGCGAGTAGTTGTCGTCGATGGCTTTGTGGGCCGCAGCCTTGATGGCGTCGGGGGTGTTGAAGTCGGGCTCGCCGACTGACAGGTTGATGATGTCGATGCCCTGGGCTTTGAGCTCAGCGCTCTTTTGGGACATGGCCAGTGTGGCCGATGGCTCTAATCTGTTTAGTCTTGCAGAAAGGGTATTCATATCTAATTCTTTATTTTTTAACTTTCGAACTTTGGAACTCTTTAAAGATGCAACTCATGCCCCATGCGATGAGCCTTGGTGCACAGATAGTTGGCGTTATATTCGTTGGGTGTTATCTCTATAGGAATGTTCTCCACAATCTCGAGGCCGAATCCGTCGAGGCCAGCGCGCTTGGTGGGGTTGTTGGTGATGAGCCGCATCTTCCTCACGCCAATCTCGCGCAGTATCTGGGCTCCCACGCCGTAGTCACGCTCGTCGGCTCCGTAGCCGAGGTGGATATTGGCATCCACGGTGTCGAGGCCTTGCTCCTGTAGCTTGTAGGCAGCTATCTTGGCCATGAGGCCGATGCCGCGCCCCTCTTGGTTGAGGTAGAGCACCACGCCCTTGCCAGCCTGATCTATCATCTGCATGGCACGGTGCAGCTGCTCACCACAGTCGCAGCGCTTGCTGCCAAAGATATCGCCTGTCATGCATGACGAGTGCACTCGCACCAGTATGGGCTCGTCCTCTTGCCACTCGCCCTTGATGAGTGCTATATGCTCCAGTCCGTTGCTCTTCTGACGGAAGGGTATGAGGTGGAAATGGCCATACTGCGTGGGCAGATCCACGCGTTCGCCTTTCTCCACAATGGTCTCCTCCTTGAGGCGATAGGCTATGAGGTCGCGTATGGAGATTATCTTGAGGTTGTGCTCCTTGGCCACCTCCACGAGCTGTGGCATGCGTGCCATAGTGCCGTCCTCATTCATTATCTCGATGAGTGCGGCAGCTGGCTGCAGTCCTGCCATGCGTGCGAGGTCCACGGCAGCCTCCGTATGTCCGGCGCGACGCAGCACACCCTTGTTCTGGGCGTAGAGAGGATTTATATGTCCTGGTCGTCCAAATGTCTCGGGCACCGATGCGGGGTCAGCAAGAGCCCTGATGGTGGCAGCGCGGTCGGCGGCACTCACTCCTGTGGTGCATCCGTCGAGCTTGTCAACGGTCACTGTGAAGGGTGTGCCAAGCATCGAGGTGTTGTCTTCCACCTGGTGGGGCAGTTTCAGCTCGCGGCATCTCTCCAGAGTGATGGGGGCACAGAGCACGCCGCGTCCGTAGTGGAGCATGAAGTTCACCTTTTCGGGGGTGATTAGTTCGGCTGCAGTGATGAAGTCGCCCTCATTCTCGCGGTCCTCATCATCTACCACAATCACAAACTTACCCTCGCGGATGTCCTCCACAGCCTCTTCTATGCTGCTGAGCACAGAGTCAAATTTATTGTCAGTATTCATCTTATATCAATAGTCAATTAAATATCTCCTTAAAGATTCTCTTTATCCTCTGCATCCGTGTCTCGCCAGGCAGGTATTTGCATTTGGCCTTAAAGGCGGTGAAGCGTTGCCACAGGTTGTCGAAGTTAAACTCTATCGAGTCGCGGTTGGCCTTGTAGGTGAGGAAGATGCCCAGCGGCGTCATCACCACAGTGCTTATCCACATGCCGTAGGTGATGTCCCACGCCCCGTCGCGTGCCATCTTCATGCCTGATATACCTATTATATAATATATTATGAATATCAGCACCGACACGATGGTCGATATGCCGAGGCCGCCCTTGCGTATTATGGCACCCAACGGTGCACCGATAAAGAAGAAGAATAGACACGCCAATGCGTTGGTGAATTTCTCGTGCCATTTGATTTGATGCTTGCGCACCATGCGGTAGCCGTCTTGGCTGACGGGCGAGCGTCACTCCAGCTCGGTGTTGATATTGTCCACTGTACTGCAGGCCTTGCGCAGCATCTCTACTCTGTTCTGGGAACTGCCTTCCAGTAGTGAGTCAAGGTCGAGCTTCTGCGCCAATGTCTTGGCTGCCGCAGAGTCTTGCTTGTTCATGAAGCCTGTCTGCATATAGCGCGAGGTTATCTCCACATAGTTCACTCGCCCGAGGCTGTCATACTTCATCGTCATGGAGTCGGCATCAGCCTCCAGTTGTGCCAGCGACTTTGTCTCGGCCATGCCTCTGAGGTCCTCCGCGTTCATGAGGTCGAAGTCGGAGTTGTAGTCTATCAGCAGTATCTTTATCTGGAATGTCTCTCTGTCGTAGGGCACCTGCGTCTGGGTGAGCAGTCCCGAGGCGTTGGCCTGCAGGTTTTCAAACTGCTCGCCGTTGTAGATTGTCAACTTCAGGTGTTGCTTCTCGGCCGTAGTCTCTATCTTGGCGGAGTCGGCCACCACTATCTGTGCGTTGTCGATGCCCTGATCCATCTTGTAGATGATTACGTTGTAGAGCATGCCCGTCTCTGCTGTCTTGCGCTCCACGTAGATATTGACGCCCGGTATGCCGTTGTAGAACACTCCCTCGGGTATCTCCAGCGCAGGCGACGTGTCCTTCATCGAGATGAGCAGTCGCGCCAGCTGCATCTGCGCCTTGGGGCTGATGTCGTTTTGGAAGTAGAACGACACGCACATCAGCAGTCCGCAGCTCACCATCACGCTACGCATAATCCTTAGCAGAGGGATGCCCGCAGCCTTCATGGCCGTCAGCTCCAGCTGCTCGCCCATGTTGCCGAACGAGATAAGCGACGTCAGCAGCACAGCCATAGGCAGCGCCATGGGCACCAGCGACAGAGCCATGTACCAGAAGAACTCCATCAGCACATCAATGCCCAATCCCTTGCCCACCAACGAGTCGATATGCTTCCACACAAACTGCATCATAAACACAAACAGGCAGATGCAGAAGCAGCCCAAGAAAAGCAGGAAGAATTTCTTGAGCACGAAAACGTCTATTTTCTTTATTCCGAGCAAGGAGGGCTGATGAATTAGAAGTTTAAGCGATTACTGATGCTGTTCCCTCAGTAGGTCGTTTACTGTCTTGACGGGATTGAACGTACCCAGTGGCACCTCCACGAAGATGGTGTTCCAGTCGCTCATCGCTCCGTTCCACAGTCCGGGCAGCTCAAGTGCCTTGAGTTCCTTGCCGCCCTTCGACTTCGATGAGATGAAGCCGGTGTTGCGGTCCACAAACTCGGGCAGGTTGAAGGGCTGTCCCTTGTAGTCCTTCACTGCGCATACGAGGTCCACGGGATTGAAGTGGGTGCCTTGAGTGAACATCTTCATGTACTCTTCGTTGTTGGTGTCTATCTGTGAACTCTCCAGTATCTGCAGGCTCACGGTGCCGTCGGGGTTATAGGTGAGGAACGGTCCGCCACCAGGCTCGCCCACATTCTTCACCACGCCGCACACGCGCATGGGGCGGTTGAGCTTGCTGCGCAGATAATCGGCGTCAACGGTGTTGCCCTTAGGCTGGCAGCAGAGGTCGTTCTCCACAAACTGGGCAATCTCCTTCAGTTCGGCCTCACTGGCGCCTTTGTCGAGCAGTTCGAGATAGTGGAAAGCCTTCTTCTGCAGGGCTACCAGCAGTCCGGCAATCACTTGTTTCCATTCCACTGTCTCGGGCTTGAGGCGGTCGGGCACCACATTGTCGATATTCTTGATGAATATGATGTCGGCATCTATCTCGTTGAGGTTCTCGATGAGGGCGCCGTGTCCTCCGGGGCGGAAGAGCAGGCTGCCGTCAGCCTCGCGGAACGGGGTGTTGTCAGGATTGGCGGCGATGGTGTCGGTGGAGGGCTTCTGCTCGGAGAAGGTGATGTCGTACTTCACACCGTACTTCTGCGCAAAGCCGTCGGCCTTCTCGGCCACCTTCTGACGGAAGAAGTCCATGTGCTCGTGGCTTACAGTGAAGTGGACATGCGCCTCACCATTGCTGGCTGCGTAGAGGGCGCCTTCCACCAGATGCTCCTCCAT
>JAFZUB010000124.1 GCA_017618515.1 Bacteroidaceae bacterium | reverse complement strand
GAGCTGCACAGCTACGTCAACGACGACCACATGGTGGTGTTCATCGCAGCCCGCAGCGGTTCGGTGTCGTTCCACTCCCTGATGAATAAGCTCGGTGCCACCATCAGCACTGACTTCCCCAACAACAGTGTGATGATAATTTACCCCGACCAATACGGTGTGGAGCACCACAACGTAGGATTCACTACAGGATTGAAATAGAAAAAGAGACCCCCTCTTATCCCCCATGAAGGGGGAAGACATAAAATTGTAAATAGTAAATCGTAAAATAGTAAATTAAATTGATGATAACAGTCAAAGACATAACCAAGAAATTCGGAGAGCTGGAGGTGCTCAAGGGCATCAGCCTCTCCATAGAGAAAGGCGAGGTGGTCAGCATCGTGGGACCGAGCGGTGCCGGCAAGACGACACTGCTGCAGATTATGGGACTGCTGGACGCCCCCACCTCCGGCGAAGTGATAATCGATGGGCGCAACGTGACGAGCCTCAAGCCGAAGGAGCAAGCCAAGGTGCGCAACCTGCAGATAGGCTTCGTGTTTCAGTTCCACCAGCTGCTACCTGAGTTCACAGCGCGTGAGAACATCATGATTCCTGCCCTCATAGCAGGGCGCAGCCGTAAGGAGGCAGGGCGCAAGGCCGACGAGCTGCTGCAGTTCCTGGGACTCAGCGACCGTGCCGACCATAAGCCGCGCCAGCTGAGTGGTGGTGAGAACCAGCGCGTAGCCGTAGCCCGTGCATTGGTCAACGACCCTGCCGTGATACTTGCCGACGAGCCGTCGGGCAGCCTCGACAGCCACAACAAAGCGGAGCTGCACCAGCTCTTCTTCGACCTACGCGACAAGATGGGACAGACCTTCGTCATCGTCACTCACGACGAACAACTCGCTGCCCTCACCGACCGCACGATACACCTGAAGGACGGAATGGTGGTGGATACATTGAACATTGAACATTGAACATTGAGAATTGAACATTGAGCATTATCTCTTGACTCTAGACTCTAGACCCTCGACTATCGTCGAGCGCAAAGCGAGATAATTTCAAAAGAAGTTAAAGAAGTTAACGCCCGCAAGCGGGCCAGAAGTTAACGCCCGCAAGCGGGCGAGAAGTTAAAGACAATACCATTATGGCCAGCAAAACCTATCGCGAAGTCAGGGCATGGCAAAAAGCACATGACTTTGTCTTAGCCTTCTACAAAACAAAGCCCCTGTTTCCCGACGATGAAAAGTTCGCACTGATTCCACAGTTTCAGAGAGCAGCCATTTCCATCGCTGCAAATATCGCCGAAGGATACAAGAAACTTTCACAAGCCGATAAGCTACGCTTCTTCAATATCGCACAAGGCTCACTTGAAGAATGTCGTTATTATATCACTTTAGCGCACGACGTAGGCTACTACACCGATGAAATAACAGACAGTCTGAACACAAAGATAGAAAAACTCAGTACCGTACTAAACGCATACTGTCAAGCCATAATAGACAATAAAGCAATCAAAGACTATTTCGATTAACACAATTTGACTATCGTCTAGCGCGAAGCGCGATAACTTCTAGGAGCCAAAGGCTCCGATAACTTCTGAGCGCGTCAGCGCGGTAACTTCTGAGCGAAGCGATAACTTCTAAAAACACACGACTTATGCCTAGCAACTCATTACAAATACACATCCCGACCTTAGACGATCTCAGCAAGGCAGCAGAGGAGTTCCTGCCATTGCTGGAGGACTACCGCATCTTCGCCTTCTACGGTGGCATGGGCGCAGGCAAGACCACCTTCATCAACGCCCTCTGCCAGCTGCTCGGCGTAGAAGACCACACCGGCTCCCCCTCCTTCGCCATAGTCAACGAGTATAAGATAATAGAGAATAGAGAACAGAGAATAGAGAAAAAACAATTTTCAATATTGTACCATTTCGACTTCTACCGCATCAAGTCGCTCGCTGAGGTCTATGACATCGGCTACGAGGACTACATCTACAGCGGACAGCCCTGCTTCATCGAGTGGCCCGAGCTGATAGAGCCCCTGCTGCCCGACGACACAGTGAGCGTACATATCACCGTCAACGACGACCAATCACGTAACCTTTTAATACAACTACCATCATGAAAAAACTAATCCTTTTCCTCGTGGCAATAGCTATGGCAGCCACCATCAACGCAGCCACCAAGATCTATCGTGGCAACAGCACCTACAGCGGTGACATCGTCTATACCTGGGATGGCAAGCACCTCTTCAAGGGTAACAGCACCTACTCTGGCGACATCCTCTACACCTGGAACGGCAAGTGCGTCTTCAAGGGCAACAGCACCTACTCCGGTGACATCGTCCTCACCTACGACGGCAAGAAAGTCTATCAGGGCAATACCACCTACAGTGGCAGCATCCTCTACACCTGGGATGGCAAATACATCTATCAGGGCAACACCACCTACTCCGGCAGTATCCTCCGCACCGTCGTAGGCAACAAGGTCTATCGAGGCAACTCCACCTACTCCGGTGATGTCCTCTACACCATCGATGGTGTCATCCCCGCCGTCTTTCTCACGCTGTTCCTCTAGGCGAGAGGCGAGAGGCGATTTGCTTAAGTTGCAATATTAAAGAAAAACCAAGAAAACCCTCGTCTGTGAAGCATGCTCTGCGAGCATTACCCTATAGTAGCAAGTCAAAGGTCTGTTTAAGCGAGCTTAACCATCTCTTTGCCTGGCAACTATAGACAGCGTGCGGCTGTGTATCACAGACGAGGAAAACCAAAATCACATTAGAGAAAAGGTGGAAGGTCTAGCCCAAATAAAAGAGCATATATACGATATCATTGGTTGTTGCCAGGAAGTGCACAGAGAATTAGGGCCATGGCTGAATGAGTATATGTATCAGGAAGCCCTTAAGATATCACTGGATGAAAAGCATGTGCCACATGTTAAAGAATACTGTTTCCAAGCTTCTTATCATGGCCATTCTCTATCCCACAAGCACTATATGGATTTCCTTTGCAAGGAAGATGTAATAGTGGAATGTAAAGCCATCGCTTCTTTGGGAGTTGAACAACGCCAACAACTGTGGAACTATATGCGTCTGACTAATACACCTATAGGTATATTGTATAATTTTGCTCCAGCTAAAGATCAATGCGAGAAGTATTACTATGACGTAAGCACTAAGACAATCTCTGCCTTTTAATGGAGCTAACGCTCACGACTCTTGACTGAGTGCGAAGCGCAAAAACAAAAACAGCTATTGGTATTTCTTGGTTTTTCTTTCGTTCTGGTCTTATCCCGTAGGGGATGATGGTGCGGATGAATGCTTTTACTGCGAGCTTGCTTGCAAGGAAAAGCATACAGCTGCGGCATCAGAGACAAAGTCTCGGCCTGAACGAAAGTGTTTTTGTGGTTTTTGTTTTCGTTTTCGTTATCGTTAAAGTTTTTCTTGGTTTTTCTTGGATGTGCTGCACAGCCGTAGGCTGCCGATGGTTGCAAGGCAAAGAGATGGTTAAGCTCGCTTAAACAGGTCTTTGGCATGCTACTATGGGCAATGCTCGCAGAGCATGCAGCACAGACAAGTGTTTTTGTGGTTTTTGTTTCTGATAATTAATGATAAAATTATATGATAATTAATGTTCAATCGTCTAAGCCACTAAGCCTTTAAGCTATTAAGCCACTAAGCCTTTAAGCCAAAAAAATGGGGCCGCAGCCCCATTTTTTTATTTTCCCATGAAGAACTCCAGCGTTCCGCCCTTCACTATGTCCGCATAGTCGATGTAGGTCTTCTTATACGGCTTGCCGTTGAGCTTCACCTTCTTGATATAGATGTTCTCCCTTGAGTTGTTGTGAGCAATGATAGTGAATGTCTTGCCCTGCTGCGTCTTGAAGCTGGCCTTGGCCACGATGGGGCTGCCAAACTGATACTTGCCACCGCACGGCTCCACCTGATAGAAGCCCATGGCGGTGAGCAGATACCATGCCGACATCTGTCCCATGTCCTCATTGCCTGCCAGGCCGTCCTTGCCGGTGCCATACTGGCTATACACTATCTCGCGCAGAATCTTCTGCGTCTTGTCGGGACGTCCGGCGTAGTTGTATAGGTATCCGATGTGATGGCTGGGCTCGTTGCCGTGAGCATACTGTCCCACCAGTCCGGCGATGTCGAGCTGAGCCTCCTCGTTGAGGTCGCTGTCAGCCACAAACAGAGCGTCGAGCTTCTCCACGAAAGGCTCCTTGCCGCCCAGCAGCTCAATCAGTCCGTCCACATCGTGTGGAGCGAGCCACAGATACTGCCATGCGTTGCCCTCGGTGTAGTCGCGTGTCTGGTTGTTGGGGTTGAAGCCCTCCACCGACAGGAACTCGCCCTTGCTGTTCTTTGAGCGTGGGAATCCCGTGGCGGGGTCGTACAGCTTCTTATAACCCTTGCTGCGCTGCAGGAAGTGGTTGTAGTCGTCCTCGTGGCCGAGCTTCTTGGCCACCTGAGCCACGGCCCAGTCGTCGAGGCAATACTCCATCGTCTTCGACACACTCTCGTGCTCCTCGTTGGGTATGTATCCTATGCGCTCCATCCACTCCAGCTGGCGGAACTCGCGCAGCATCGTCTTCTTCATAGCCTGGAAGGCCTCCTCCTGATACTCCTCAGGCACATAGCCCTTCAGCACCATGTCGGCCAGGATAGGCACAGACGATATACCCACCATCGTGCCAGTCTCGTTGCCCACAAACTGCCATATCGGCATGAAGCCCTGCTCCCTGTTCACCGTCAGTATCGAGAGCGCCCAGTCCCTCTGCATCTGCGGCAGTATCAGAGTAGCCAGCGGATGGAAGGCGCGGTAGGTGTCCCATGTGCTCCATGTGGTGTAGTTCTTGAAGTCGGAGGTCTTGTGCACCTTCTTGTCGCTGCCGGCATACTCGCCGTTGGCGTCGCAGTAGAGCCACGGAGTCATCATCATGTGGTAGAGAGCGGTGTAGAATATCACCTGGTCGTCGTCGCAGGTAAACTCGGCGTCCACCAGTCCCAGCCACTCGTTCCATGTCTGGCGTGCGGCAGCCTTCACGCTGTCGAAGGTGTCGGAGGCCTTAACCTCAGCCTTGAGGTTGCTCATCGCACCCTCTACGCTAGCGCCGGAGATAGCCAGCTTCACCACCACCTCGTCGCCCAGGCTGCTGTCAAACTTAATCTCACCATAGGCATTGGTGCTGCGCAGGCTCTTGCCCGGCTGTTCGCGGTCGTCCTCAAACACGCGCCACTCCTTGATGGGCTTCGAGAACTCAGCCACGAAATACACCGTGTGGCGTGATGCCCAGCCCGTCGAGGTGCGGTGGCCGGCCACTGTGTGGTCGTCTATCCATGTTATCTCGCAGTCCGTGGCGCGGTCCTCGATGGAGTTGTGCAGGTCAATCAGGAAGCGCTGGTCCTTGGTGCCCTTGGGCCATGTGTAGCGCTGCCATCCCACGCGCGGAGTGGCGGTCATCTCTGCCTTAATGTTCCAGCGGTCGAGCATCACGCTGTAATACCCCGGCTCTGCCGTCTCCGTCTCGTGGCGGAACAGCGATGAGTGGCCCGAGTTAGGCCTGTCCTCGCTACCCCTCCATTTGTTTACGCCCCCAGTGGTAGGCATGAAGATGATATCACCCAGGTCGCAGCATCCCGTACCGCTGAGGTGAATAGGGCTGAAGCCTATTATCTTATCGTCGTCCACGCAGTAGCCCGAGCACCAGTCCCAGCCCTGCTTCATGTTCACCGGACCCATCATCACCAGTCCGAACGGCACACTGCCGCCCACAGCCACATGGCCGTGGTTGTCCGTACCAATCATCGGGTTCACATAACTAGCGTAGTCCTTCGACCACGCGCTCACAGCAAGCAGCACCGCTGCTGCAACAGAAACAAAATAACGTATCTTCATAATAATAAAATTAGTTCCTACTTTGCGACTGCGAAGTTACAAAATAATTTCCAAAATCCACCATTTTTAGCATAATAACGCTTCCTTGATACAATCCACGATATACCTCACGTCGTCATCGCTGACGTACGGCCCTGCAGGCAGACAGAAGCCCACCTTGAAGAGTTCCTCTTCGATATTGTTGGTATATACTGGTGCCCCAGCATACACGGGCTGCTTGTGCATTGGCTTCCATGTGGGACGAGCCTCAATCTTCTTGTTGAGCATGAACACTCGCAGGGCCTCCACGTTATCGTTAGGTTGACAGTCCGTTGTGGCGCTGTCCACCGCGTGTATCACGCCAGCGGCACCACCCACGGCCGTCTTTATCACCTCCTTATAGGCATTCTCCTGTCCCTGAATACGCACATCGGGGTCAAGTGT
>JAFZUB010000014.1 GCA_017618515.1 Bacteroidaceae bacterium | reverse complement strand
AGCAGAAGCTGAAGGAGCAAGGACTGCAGTTCCATATCAAGGGGCGCACCAAGAGCATCCACTCCATCTGGCAGAAAATGAAAAAGCAGAAGTGCGACTTTGAGGGTGTTTACGACCTCTTTGCCATACGCATCATCCTCGACTCCCCGCTCCAGAAAGAAAAAGCCCAGTGCTGGCAGGCGTACAGCATCATCACCGATATGTATCAGCCCAACCCGCGCCGACTGCGCGACTGGCTCTCCATACCCAAGAGCAACGGCTACGAGAGCCTTCACATCACCGTCCTCGGTCCCGAGCAGAAATGGGTGGAGGTGCAGATACGCACCGAGCGTATGGACGACATAGCCGAGCACGGCCTTGCCGCCCACTGGCGCTACAAGGGCGTCAAGGGTGGTGAGCGCGGCGTCGACAGCTGGCTCTCCAGCATACGCACAGCCCTTGAGGAAGGCGACAGCATGCAGATGATGGACCAGTTCAAGACCGATCTGCAGAGCGACGAAGTGTATATCTTCACACCAAAGGGCGACCTCCACAAACTCATCGCCGGAGCTACAGTGCTCGACTTCGCCTACAGCATCCACACCAACATCGGCGACCACTGCACCGGAGCCATCGTCAACGAAAAGAACGCCCCACTGCGCCAGCGTCTCGTCAGCGGTGACCAGGTCACCATCATCACCTCCGCCAACCAGACACCCAAGGCCGCCTGGCTCGACTACGTCGTCACAGGCCGTGCCAAAAGCAAGATACGCCAAGCCCTCAACGAGATACAGACCAAAGCCGTCAGCCTCGCCAAGGAGATACTCGAACGCAAGTTCCGCAACCGCAAGATAGAACTCAACGGCAACTACCTCAACACCGTCATCAAGAAGATGGGGTACAAAGACCCCAACGAGTTCTATCGCAAGGTAGTGGATGACCAACTCGACATCAACGACATTATCGAGCAGTATCAGCTCGTAGTGAAGCGCGACCTAGGCGAACTCGACACAGGCACCCCCATCCATAAAGCCGACGAGTTTGTGCTCGGCAGCAATGAGAAAGAAGAAGGACTCTCGGGCGAAGAGCTTGTCATCGACCGCAATATCAAGGGCCTCGACTACACTCTCGCCAAGTGCTGCTCCCCCATCTATGGCGACAATATTTTCGGCTTCGTCACCATCAATAACGGCATACGCATCCACCGCACCAACTGTCCCAACGCTGCTGCACTAAGAGAGAGGTACGGCTACCGCATCGTCAAGGCACGCTGGGCAGGCGAGAGCGGCAAGGGTACCTACCCCATCGTCCTCCACATCGTTGGCAACGACGACCTCGGCGTAGTCAACAATATCTCCTCCATCCTCAGCAAGGACGAGAAAGTAAACATCCGCTCCTTCAGCATTGACAGCCACGACGGCCTTTTCGAGGGAACCCTCACTATCATGCTTGCCGACACCCACCAGCTCGACAGCATCATCAAGAAACTCCGCACCGTCAAAGGCGTAAAGAACGTCACCCGCTAAAAAACAAATTTCAAATTTAATTTGACATCCTCCCCCGTCACAGGATGAATAAAGTGGAGACGGTAGGCGTGCAACATCAACCGCGAGTCTTTCTCCCCTCCTTTTGGGAGGGGCTGGGGGTAGGCCCCATACTTTCTATCCCCCACCACCGGGCACCCCACACTGGCGAAGTGCACACGGATCTGATGCTTGCGCCCTGTGTCTAAACGCGCCTCCACCAGAGAAGTGTCCTCGTTCTGCTGCAGCACGCGGTAATGCGTGATGGCGAGTTTGCCACCGTTATCCACAGGACTGCTCTTCACATACTCCTTGCCGATGGTCAGCCAACTCTTGATGGTCCCCTCCTGCTGCGGCATCGAGCCTTCGACCAACGCCACATAGCGGCGGTCATATACCAGCGTTTTCCAGTCAGCCTCAAACAGCTGCTGCACCTCACGACTCTTGGCATAAACCATCAGTCCCGACGTGTCGCGGTCAAGGCGATGCACCACGTGGGCATGGCATGGCTGATGGGTGCGCACAAAATATTCATCAAGCACATCCTTCACGTTGAGACTGCGCACTGAGGTAGCCATGGAGAGAATGCCCGCAGCCTTGTCTATTACAATCAAGTGGCGATCCTCGTAAATGATTTGACAATTAGGCAACTTGGCTGTCTGACGATGGGGAGAGCCAATCTCAATAGTATCGCCTGGGTGGAGGATGTGGTCATGGCGCGTGACGGGAGTGCCATTGACAAGAATTCTGCCTCTCTGCAGATATTGTTTGAGGCTAGTGCGGCTCATGTCCTTGAAAGACTCTAAGAGCTGCGGCAAGAGGAGCGATTCTTCCTTTATCGTTACCATGATGTGTTAAAAGATGCTGCAAAAGTAATGGTTTTTGTGCAAACTGAGGCTAAAATGGCCTCGGAACCGAAAAAAAGTTGTAACTTTGCGACCAACGTGCACGTGTAGACATGCGCGCGAGATTTAATTTAGGTAGATTCTGTCAATGAGAAAACGCATAACGCATATTCTATGGGGCCTGACGATCACCTTCATCGTCGGCGTTACCCTCTTCTTCGTCGCTATATGGAACGGCTGGATTGGCTATGTGCCGCCAGTGGAAGAACTGGAGAACCCCATCAGTCGCTACGCCTCGCAAATCATCTCCGACGACGGCGAGCTACTCGGCACCTGGTCCTACAACGAGAACCGCATCTACGCCAGCTACGACGAGATAGCCCCCTGCGTCTTCAAGGCGCTCATCGCCACTGAGGACAAACGCTTCTACGAACACTCGGGCATTGACCTGCGTTCGCTGTTCCGCGCCATCGTAAAGCGCGGCATACTGCGCCAGTCAGCCGCCGGCGGTGGCAGCACCATCACGCAGCAGCTCGCCAAGCAGCTCTACACCTCCGTAACACAAAACAGCACGGAGCGCGTGATGCAGAAAGCCATCGAGTGGGTTATCGCCCTCAAGATAGAGCATTACTACTCGAAGGACGAGATAATGACGCTCTACCTCAACAACTTTGACTTCCTCCACCATGCCGTAGGCATCAAGAGCGCCGCTAAGATATATTTTAATAAAGAGGCGTCGCAACTCTCCGTGCCCGAGGCAGCCATGCTGGTGGGTATGTGTAAGAACCCCTCCTACTTCAACCCCATCCGCAACCCTGAGCGCGTGAAGGAGCGCCGCAACACCGTGCTGCAGCTGATGGCCGACGAGGGCTACATCAGCGATATCGAGGCCGCCGCCTACCAGACTCAGGAGCTGGGACTCGACTTCCAGCGCGTGTCGCACGACAAGGGCATCGCCACCTATTTCCGCGAATACCTGCGCCACATCATGATGGCCCAGCGCCCCGAGAGAGCCAACTTCGCCACCGACCTGGAATACACCGATGCCAAATATGAGTGGGACAACAATCCCCTGTACGGCTGGTGCAACAAGAACTTCAAGAGCAACGGCGAGCCTTACAACATCTACACCGACGGTCTGAAGATTCACACTACCATCGACAGCCGTATGCAGCGCTACGCGGAGCAAGCGGTGAGGGAGCACTTGGGCGGCTACCTGCAGCAAGTGTTCTACAAGGAGCAGCGCGGCAGCGCCAACTACCCCTACGCTGCCAGCGTGAGCACAAAGACACGCAACAACCTGGTGAATCAAGCCATCAAGCAGAGTGCACTCTACCGCAACATGAAGGCCAACGGTGCCAGCGACGATGAGATAGACCGCGCCCTGCGCACCAAGGTGCCCATGACAGTATTCACCTACCACGGCGACGTGGACACGGTAATGACGCCGCTCGACTCAATACTCTACCACAAAGCCTTCCTGCAGGCAGGCTTCATGTCGATGGACCCCTCCACGGGCTACGTCAAGGCCTATGTGGGCGGCATTGACTACACCAACTTCCAATACGACATGTGCTCGCAGAGCCACAGGCAGGTGGGCTCCACCATCAAGCCCTACCTCTACGCCATGGCAATGGAGAACGGCATGACGCCCTGCGACATGGTGCTCAACATACAGCGCACCTACGGCAACTGGAGTCCGCGCAATGGCAGCCACGCTCGATACGGCGAACTGGTGCCGCTGAAGTGGGGCTTGGCGCAATCAAACAACTGGATATCGGCATTCCTCATCGACAAATACGGTCCGACAGCCTTCGTGCAGATGCTCCACCACTTCGGCATCAAGCACAACATAGCCAATCCTAACATGACGCTGTGCCTCGGCACTTGCGAGATAAGCGTGAAGGAGATGGTGAGCGCCTACACAAGCTTTGTGAACTGCGGCATGAGGGTGCTGCCACTGATGGTGACCAGAATAGAGAACAGCAACGGTAAGGTGATAGAGCAGTTCCGCACCAACACCGACGAGGTAATAAGCAGCGAGAGCAGTTATCGCATGCTCGACATGATGAAGGCAGTGATAGACCAAGGCACAGGCCGCAGGCTAAGAAGCAAGTATGGCCTCACTGCCGAGATAGCGGGCAAGACAGGCACCACACAGCGCAACTCCGACGGTTGGTTTATGGGCTGCGTACCTAGACTGGTTAGCGGTTGCTGGGTTGGCGGCGAAAACCCGAATATCCACTTCAACAGTATGGCGTACGGTCAGGGTGCCGCCATGGCGCTGCCCATCTGGGCGCTATATATGAAGAAGGTGTATGCCGACCGCAGCCTCGGCTACCTGCAGAACGAGACATTCAGTATCCCGCCTGATTTTGACATGTGCGGCTACGGCATCAGCCTCGACGCCGACTCGCTGGACTACAATCTCAACACGGATGACGAGATATTTGAGATAGAGGACTGGTGACATTTCATTGAACATTGAATTAAGATATGAGATTTGCAGCAATAATACCGGCCAGATATGCATCGACACGATTTCCAGGGAAGCCGCTGGCGATACTTGGAGGCAAGCCAATCATACAGAGAGTGTATGAACGGGTGAGCAGCACCGTGGCTGACACCTACGTAGCTACCGATGACGAACGCATTCGCAGCGCCGTGGAGCAGTTTGGCGGCAAGGCGATAATGACGCGCACCGACCACAAGAGCGGCACTGACCGCTGCTGGGAGGCTGCTAGCAAGATTGGCGCAGAGCAGTTTGACGTGATAATAAACGTGCAGGGTGATGAGCCCTTCATCCACACGCAACAGATAGAGGCGTTGCAGCACTGCTTCGACACTCCCAGCACCCAGATTGCCACGCTGGTAAAGCCTTTCAGTCCCGATGCGCCACTGGAGGCACTGACCAACCCTAATTCTCCGAAGGTGGTAGTGAGCCCCGAAATGCGGGCGCTCTACTTCAGTCGCTCGGTGATACCATACCTACGCAACTGCGACCAGACGGAATGGCTAAAGCTCCATACATACTACAAGCACATCGGCATCTATGCCTACCGCACCGAGGTGCTGAAAGAGATAACAATGCTGCAGCCGTCACCGCTGGAACTGGCGGAGTCGCTGGAGCAGCTGCGCTGGCTGGAGAACGGCTACCAGATACAGGTGGGCGTGACCGACATAGAGACCATTGGCATCGATACGCCGGAAGACCTGGCGCGTGCTGCACAACTATTGAACGTTGAACATTGAATATTATAGAGATGAAGATACACACTACAATCCTTATGGCGCTCGGCCTGCTGATAAGCACAGGCGGCGAAGCGCAGAAGATAAGCATCGGTACATATACGTTTAAGAACGGCGACGTGTATAACGGCCAGCTGGTGGGCGGACGCCCCAACGGCAAGGGTAAGACGCAGATGGCCAATGGAGACACCTACGAGGGCGGCTACCTCAAGGGCAAGCGCTACGGTCAGGGCACCTACACCTTCACCGACGGCGAGAAATACGTGGGCGAGTGGCTAGAGGACCACCAGCACGGCAATGGCACCTACTATTACAATAACAACAACCGCTACGAGGGACTGTGGTATAAGGATGT
>JAFZUB010000123.1 GCA_017618515.1 Bacteroidaceae bacterium | reverse complement strand
TGTACTCGTTCCGCTGTTCTGGCCATAGTAGGCATAGCCGTTGTCTAACTGCACGGGGCCGATGATGACAAATTCAGGCTGGAAAAGGCTGTCACTCTGTGCAATGAAGTAGTCGCGGATAGCTCCGTAGCTGCCATGGGCACGGTAACGTTTGCCGTCACGGGTGCCGTTGCAATAGAGATCGTAGTACTCGCGCACCTCCTCATCGCTGCCTGCCACCGAGAAATTCTTGTCGGCAAAACTAACCAGAAGCACTGGCACCTTGGGCGAACCTGTGGAAGGAAGGTCGGCCGTGGCCTGTGACCCGATGCGACGCGGGGCTTTTTGGGCATGGCTCTGGCTGGCCGTGGCCATGCGGCCAAGCATATCAGCACGACGAAGGGATATGCGTTTGTATATGTTTCCATCTGACTCTGGCAGAAGCACCTCTCCCGCATCGGTTTCCAACCAATTGAGGTGCGAGTTCCCATAAAGGGTTGCAACGATTTGCGTGCCGTCGGACAAGCGGACAAGACGACGTACATGCTGGGCAGGAACAGACCATACAGACAGCGTTGCAACACTGTAAATCAGGAATAGGAAGAGACGACGAAGCACAATAGCAGAGCCGTCATTGGGGGCGAAGCTGAATACTTTCATACGCGCGTACCATATTATATTTTTAATAGCTGAAGGGCTCTCTCCGTTTTATTTTGTCATTTCCTTTGCAGTGTGTAAAAAAAGTGCTAATTTTGCGTCTCAAAATTTTAAGTAATTAACATTAACTGTTTTATGGAAAACATTCTTAGTGTGTTTTGGATTGTGCCCGTGGCATCGCTGATTGCCTTGGGCATGGCTTTGTATTTCTTCCTTAAGATGAAGAAGGAGGATGAGGGTACGCCGCGTATGCGTGAGATAGCTGAGCATGTCCGCAAGGGCGCGATGGCTTATCTCAAGCAGCAGTACAAGATTGTGACTATCGTATTTGTCGTGCTGGCCATCGTGTTCGCAGTGATGGCTTATGGCTTCCAGATGCAGAACCCGTGGGTGCCGTTTGCATTCCTCACCGGTGGTCTGTTCTCTGGCTTGGCTGGTTTCTTTGGTATGAAGACTGCCACCTATGCCTCAGCCCGTACAGCCAACGCTGCCCGCAAGAGCCTTGATGGCGGACTGCGTATCGCCTTCCGCTCGGGTGCCGTTATGGGTCTCACGGTAGTGGGTCTCGGTCTGCTCGACATCGCATTGTGGTATATTATCCTTAATGCGGCTGGCGTTGACAGCCTTGTCACCATCACCACTACGATGCTTACCTTCGGTATGGGCGCCAGCACCCAGGCTCTGTTTGCCCGTGTGGGCGGCGGTATCTACACCAAGGCTGCTGACGTAGGCGCTGACATCGTGGGTAAGGTGGAGGCCGACATCCCCGAGGATGATCCGCGCAATCCTGCCACTATCGCTGATAACGTGGGTGACAACGTGGGTGATGTAGCCGGTATGGGTGCAGACCTCTACGAGAGCTACTGCGGCTCTATCCTCTCCACTGCAGCACTGGGCGCCACGGCTTTTGCCTTCAATCCTGTGATGCAGGTGAAGTCGGTTATCGCGCCGATGATTATCGCTGCCGTGGGCATCTTCCTCTCGCTGTTCGGCATCTTCCTCGTGCGCACTAAGGAAGGCGCAACGATGAAGCAGCTGCTCCGCTCTCTGGGTGTGGGCACCAATGTAAGCGCCGCCCTCATTGCCGTAGCCAGCTTTGCTATCCTTTATCTGCTGGGCATCGACAACTGGGTGGGCGTATCCTTCTCTGTTGTTACTGGTTTGTTGGCTGGTGTTATCATCGGTCAGGCAACGGAATACTACACTTCTCATTCCTATAAGCCGACGCAGAAGATTTCTGAGGCTTCCAAGACTGGCGCTGCCACCGTTATCATCAAGGGCGTGGGCACTGGTATGATTTCCACCATGGTGCCTGTAGTCACCATTTCTGTGGCTATCCTGCTGAGCTACCTCTGCGCCAACGGTTTCCAGCTTGAGGTTACCGCCGAGAATCTGTCTCGCGGTCTCTATGGTATCGGTATCGCTGCTGTCGGTATGCTTTCCACTCTGGGCATCACTCTTGCTACTGACGCCTACGGCCCCATCGCCGACAATGCCGGTGGCAATGCAGAGATGAGCGAGCTGGGCGAGGATGTGCGCAAGCGCACTGACGCCCTCGATGCTCTTGGCAACACCACCGCCGCTACTGGCAAGGGCTTTGCCATCGGCTCCGCTGCTCTCACTGCTCTGGCACTGCTTGCTTCCTACATCGAGGAGATCAAGGAGGCTGTGGCTCGTCTGGCAGAGGCTGGCAACGCTCACATGCAGGAGATTATCAATAAGATTAGTGATATCCCATCGTTTATGGATTACTTCCAGGTCAACCTGATGAACCCGAAGGTTATCGTGGGCGTGTTCGTAGGCGCTATGGCAGCGTTCTTGTTCAGCGGTATCACCATGGGTGCTGTTGGCCGTGCTGCCGAGGATATGGTACAGGAGGTTCGCCGTCAGTTCCGCGAGATCAAGGGTATCCTTGAGGGTAAGGGCACTCCCGACTACAAGCGTTGCGTGGAGATCTCCACCCGTTCGGCACAGAGGGAGATGATCTTCCCGTCATTGCTCGCCATCATTATTCCTATCATCGTGGGCGTAGTGCTCGGTGTGGCCGGTGTGCTTGGTCTGCTTGTTGGCGGACTGGCAGCAGGCTTCACCCTCGCCATCTTTATGAGTAATGCTGGTGGCGCATGGGACAACGCCAAGAAGATGGTTGAGGAAGGCCACTTCGGCGGCAAGGGCAGCGAGTGCCACAAGGCTACCATCGTTGGTGACACCGTGGGTGACCCGTTCAAGGACACCAGCGGCCCGTCGCTCAACATCCTGATCAAGCTTATGTCGATGGTTAGCATCGTAATGGCAGGCCTCACGGTAGCGTTCGTATAAAAGAATACAACTTTAAATAACAAATCTCCGGTACTCAATTGAGCGCCGGAGATTTGTGTTATTCAAAGAGTGAGGAGATAATGTCGTCGGAGACGAAGAGACCTTCGCGAGTTAGTCGGAGATGGCCGCCGGTGATGGCGAGTGTACCATTATTAATATAAGGATTCGCACGCGCGAGGAGAGCGTCAAGTTTTTCTTGACCGAAATTGCTGGCGAAGGCTGCGAGGTCAAGGCCTGCGGCGGTGCG
>JAFZUB010000122.1 GCA_017618515.1 Bacteroidaceae bacterium | reverse complement strand
TTCACCTGTGCCATGGCTGCCGTGGCGAGCAGCGATGATGCGACAACTGCAAATAAACTTTTTTTCATAATATCAAATGGTTTTAGCTTATACGTTTGTAATGATTTATTCGGATACTGGGTGGCCGAGTACGATGCGGAAGCCTGTATACGCAGACTCTTTATTCCTGTCGAACGAGTTGCGGGCAAATACAGTATTCGAGGAATAATAGTAGGCGTCATTTAGTTTGCCTGGATAAACTATAGGAGTTCCCCCCCTCAATACACCGTACTCACCAGAGGTGGCACCAGTGGGATTGGTCTGCGCTTCGCTGCTATAGGGACCATACAAATCATAGCACCACTCCTCCACATTGCCGCTCATGTCGTAGAGGCCAAGCTCATTGGGAAATCTACACTTAACTCTATGAATTCGGTTGAAATTATTTTCATCATTATTTTGATATACTTCATCCTCAGCATCATACATCCTGGAGTTATAATAGCACCACCCCACATCATCCATGTGATCGCTACCGCTGTAGAGACAACCCCTACTGTATTTGCCACCGCGGGCGGCATACTCCCACTCGGCCTCGGTGGGCAGGCGGAATATCATGCCCTCTGGCAGATCGTCTTTATACAAATAATTGAGCATCATACAAAAAACGGCCGCCTGAAAGTATGTAACGTTGCTTACGGGATGTTTAGGGTATTTCTTCTCACTATTATTGCTTTCCTTGTTCATTATGAGCTCCCAAAATTCCTGCGTTATCTCGGTGGCCCCAATCCAGTAGTCATTGGTCAGAGTAACCTGATGCACCGGCAGGGCATCCTCGTTTCTGCCATTTGCATGAAACGTCCTGCCCATCATGAAAGTGCCGGCCTCAACATATACCATATCATAAGTTGTGCCGCTTCCACCCACGGGGAAAGTATTTTTGTCGTCAACAGTCACAGGACCCGGCTTTGTGGGCCTTGTGCCGTCGATGATGTTGTTGTATATGGCCACCACGTCGGCGGTGTTCACCTTGTTGTCGTAATTCACGTCGCAGGGATTCAGCTGCGCCATGGCTGCCGTGGCGAGCAGCGATGATGCGAGAAATGCAAATAAGCTTTTCTTCATGATATTATAGGATAATGGTTAATATTCTGATGTCGGTTGGCTAGGAGCTTGCGCTCCTTCGCTAATTAGCTGCAAAAGTATAAAATAAAAAGAATATGGCCAAATTTTTTGAAATAGAAAAATGTGGATTGAGAGCTTTAGAGTGGAAAAGCTATAGTAAAAGAAGAATAACATAGAAAACCCTTGCCTGCGCTACATGCTCTTGAGCATTGCTCTATAGTCGCAAATCAAAGACCTGTTTAAATCTACACACCCCCTCCCGGCTTTGCCGTACTCCCCCTAGCTTAGTGGGAGATTTTTTTCTCGGTTTTTGTTAAGCCATTTCAGACTTATATCTCTAACCTATAACCAATAACCTATAACCTTTACTTCGCTTGGTGACAGGCGCGTGGTGAGGGTGACGGTGCGCTGCTGCCCAGGGAGGAGGTCGAAGAAGTTATCGGAGAAATGGTGGGAGTCGTCACCGTCGAGGGAGAGGTAGATGCCGCGGGCGTAGCGGTCGGTTGACACGGTGACGCTGTTGCCGTTCACCGCGATGCTGAGGTGGGCGGGCTGCTGCTCCAGGTCCTTGGGATAGACGAGGATGTAGTTGTTGGAGTAGGCACGGCTGCCTGCCTCGTCGGGCTGGAACTCAGCATGGATGATGGCCTGCTCGGGGCTGACGCCTGCCTGGGCAAGCAGCTGGGCGGTGGGCGACTGCCACACGTCGGCGGAGCTGTTGGCGCCTACCTTGACGCGGCGCGTGAGGGTGAGGCGACGCTCAGCGGAGGTATAGACCTCCACGGTGAGCTGTCCGCTAACAGGGGCGAGGCGGTCGTTGACGATGAAGAGGTGGAGGATGCTGTCCTCCGTCTGTATGGGCGACACGAGGATGTCGGCCATGGCTGGGCGCACCATGTAGTGGGCTGCCTTCCAGCGGCCGTAGTAGTCGCGTGTGCTCCACGAGGCGACGGGCCAGCAGTCGTTGATCTGCCAGAGCAGGCTGCCCCAGCAGTAGCCCTTGTCGCGGCGGTGCGCCTCGACGGCTGTCTTCATGGCGTCGCCCTGCATGAGCTGGCCCACATAGAGCAGGGTGTCGAAGCCCTGCGGACGGCCGTACTCGGTGCGGAGGTAGCTCTCGATGAGCTGGTTGGCGTGGGTGCCTCCGCGCTGGTGCGCCATCATGACGTCGGAGCTGATGTTCCAGTCGCTGGGGTCGGGGGCGAAGCGCTTTATGGTGGAGAGCTCGGGGAAGCTCTGCATGCCGTACTCGCTGAAGAATCGTGCACGTACCTTATTATATTCTCTTATTGGCTTGCGTCCGTGCCACACCTCCCAGTAGTGGTAGTCGCCGCGTGTGAGCTGGCTGCGCCCCTCGTAGGTGGCGAAGGGTGAGGACGGCAGATAGGGTGTGTGTGGCGCGTACTGCTCCACCACCTGCGGCAGGGTGCGGAAGAAGAGTTCTTTATACTCGGCCCACAGGCGGTCAGCATGGCCGAGCTGCTCGGACTGGCGTTTCCAGCCCCAGCTGAACCATGCGTCCTGCACCTCGTTGTTGCCGCACCACATGGCGAGGCAGGGATGGTTGCGCAGACGGCGCACATTGTCGATGGCCTCTTGGCGTATGTTGTCGAGGAGGGAGCCGCTGGCGGGGTACATGGAGCAGGCGAACATGAAGTCCTGCCACACTAAAATGCCGTTTTCATCGCAGAGTTTGTAGAATCGGTCGTCCTCATACACCCCGCCGCCCCACACGCGCAGCATGTTCATATTAACGGCCACGGCGTCGGCAATGGTGCGCTGATAGACGGAGTCGCTGACACGCGGCAGGAAGACATCGCAGGGGATGTAGTTGGCGCCCTTCATGAAGAGGGGCTCGCCGTTGAGGGTGAAGTAGAAGGACTCGCCGTTGCCGTCAGGGTCTGGCTCGCGGTGGAGCTGCAAGGAACGGAGGCCTACTTTTATTGAGGATTGAGTATTGAGGATTGAGGATTGACCATTAACTGTAGTATTTTCTACGGTGGTGAGGAGGGTGTAGAGGTGGGGCTCGCCGAGTCCGTTGGTCCACCACAGGCGGGGGTTGCGGATGGTGTAAGGGAGGGTGACGTGGTTGGTGCCGCGATGGAGGGTGACGGTCTGGGTGGCGAGGCGCTGCTGGGTGGCAGAATCGGTGACGGTGACGGTGGCCGTCATGTCGCGGTCTGCCTCTATGGTGACGTGGTGCTGCACGTCGGCACGCTTGCGGTTGACCTCCGTCTGCTCCACGAAGACATCGCGGATGGTGAGGTCGCTCCACGCGCTGAACACCACGGGACGCCAGATGCCCAGGGTGACGATGCGCGGTCCCCAGTCCCAGCCGTAATGGTAGGGGGCCTTGCGGATGAATGGGGAGAGGCGGCGGTCAAGCAGTCCGCCGTTTTCGCTCTGGTCGGAGCTGGCGTGGTAGTGGTTGGGGAACTGCTGCCACTTGGGCAGGTCGATACGGATGGGGGAGTTGAGTCGCACGCGCAGAGTGTTGTCACCCTCGTGGGTCAGGGCGCTGATGTCCACTCGCCATGTGCGAAACATATTGTCGGCCTGTAGGATGAGGCTGTCGTTGAGCCACACATCGGCGTAGGTGTCAAGGCCGTAGAAGGTGAGCTCGCGGTGTGAGCACTGCTGCTGCTCGGCGGTGATGGTGAATTGGTTGTGGTAGAGCCAGTCTTCCTTGTCTATCCACTGCACGGTGCGCTCGTTGAGGCCGTAGAAGGGGTCGGCGATGCTGCCGAGGGCCATGAGGTCGGTGTGCACTGTGCCCGGCACGGTGGCAGGGTGCCAGTTTTGGAGGCGCTCCTGCCGGAAGGTCCATCCTGTGTTGAGCTCAACAGTGGGCTGGGCGACTGCGAGGAGGGGGAAGAGGAGGGATGTGAGATGGAAGAGGGCTGATGTTTTCATGGATTTTTCTTCTCGAAGTGCTGATAGTCGTGCACGGTGCGCCAGCTGCCGCCCCAGAAGAAGCCGTGCTGCAGGAAGAGCTTGTAGCAGAGGTCGTTGGGGTCGATGTAGCGTATGGGCTGCTTGGCGCGGTTGGTGCGGCGGTATGCGTGGCGCTTGCCGTTGGCTGGCTGCACGAGTCCGGTGCGCTTGTTGATGCAGGGATTGTAGAGGGGGTTGATGTCTATGGCCAGTCCGCGTCCGTGGAGTGAAGGCTGGTTGCTGCCCGCTATCTTGCGGAAGTTGAAGCACGAGGTGTTGTTGTCGGCCATCGAGGACTCGTCGTCGGCATCGTAGTTGTCGATGAGCAGCATCTTCTCTATGCGATAGCCGCTGAGGTAGAGCTGGCGGAAGATGTCGAGCAGGTCGCAGGCGATGGCTTTGTTGCAGATGACCTCGCCTACCTGCGGCAGGCCGTCCTTATTGATGTGGAGCACCTGCAGATAGCGCAGGTCTTCGCGCTTGGTGGTGCAGTCGCTCTTGAACGACTTGAGCCAGATGCGCTCGAAGATGGTGTCGCTGATGGGCTGCGCGCTGAAGTATTGGTCGAGGTGGGCGGAGTCGATGTCGGCTGCCTTGAGTACTGTGCCTGGTGCCCATTGA
>JAFZUB010000121.1 GCA_017618515.1 Bacteroidaceae bacterium | reverse complement strand
CATACACACCCACCGACGGCCGTGTGCCGAACTGTTACGGCATGACTGCCAAGGACGCCATAGCAATGCTGCATGCGGCAGGTTACAAGGTTCGCCTTTCGGGCTACGGCAAGGTAAGGAGCCAAAATCCCCGTGCAGGCCAAGAATTGAAAAGTGGCAGCACCGTCGAAATAACATTGAGATAAGACATGAAACTAAAAGACATACTAAAAGGTATAGATGCCAACGTAAAAGGCAACACCGACATCAATATCGGCGACTTGCAGTTTGACTCGCGTAAGGTTGGCAAAGGCACCCTGTTTGTCGCCCAACGCGGCACCAAGGTCGACGGGCACGACTTCATCGACGGTGCGGTGGAGAAAGGTGCCGTCGCCGTGGTATGCGAAGAACTGCCCAAGAAACTTGACAAAGGCGTCACATACATCAAGGTAGCCGACAGCAGCAACGCCCTCGGACTAATGGCTGCCAACTATTACGGTCACCCCACCAAAGAACTGAACCTCATAGGTATTACCGGCACCAATGGTAAGACGACAACCGTCACACTGCTGCACCGCATGTTCCGCATGCTCGGTTTCCATGTCGGCCTAGTATCCACAATTGTCAACAAGATTGACGAAGAGGAGTTGCCCACCTCGCACACCACACCCGATGCACTGGAACTCAACCAATTGCTGCGTCGCATGGCGGATGCCGGATGCAAATACTGCTTCATGGAGGTCAGCTCGCACTCTGTTGTACAGCAGCGCATTGCCGGACTCACTTTTGCCGGTGGCATATTCAGCAACATCACCCACGACCATCTGGATTTTCACAAGACGATGGCCGCCTATATCGCTGCAAAACAGGGCTTCTTCAACGCCCTGCCCAAGACAGCATGGGCGCTGACCAACATCGACGACAAGAACGGCATGGTGATGGTGCAGAACACCGCAGCCAAGGTGAGCACCTACAGCCTGCAACGCATGGCCGACTTCCGCTGCAAGGTAGTGGAAGAGACAATGGAAGGCATGCAGATTGAGATGAACGGCACGGAGATATGGAGCCATCTGGTAGGTCGCTTCAACGCCTACAACCTCACCGCAATCTACGCTGCCGCAGTGCTTTGCGGTGCCGAAAAAGACGAGGTGTGCCGCCTGCTGAGCATGCTGGAGCCCGCCCCTGGACGTTTCCAGCGCGTCAGTGGCCGTGACATCACAGCCATTGTTGACTATGCCCATACTCCAGATGCAGTGCAGAACGTGATAAGCACCATCAACGACATACGAACTAAGCGCCAACAACTTATAACCGTGGTCGGTTGCGGTGGCGACCGCGACAAAACCAAGCGCCCAGAAATGGCCAAGATTGCCGCTGAAGGCAGTGACAAACTGGTACTTACGTCGGACAATCCCCGTACCGAGGACCCCGAAAGCATACTTGACGACATGGAGGCCGGCCTCGATGCCACACAGTTGAGCCATACCGTACGCATTACCGACCGTCGGCAGGCCATACGCACAGCTTGCATGATGGCCAAAGAGGGTGATATAGTGCTTGTTGCCGGCAAAGGTCATGAGAAGTATCAAGAACGCAACGGTGTACGTTCGCACTTCGACGACGTGGAAGAACTTGAAAAAGAATTAAGAAGTTAAAAATATTAATACATGTTATACTATTTATTTGATTGGTTAGACCGAGCATTTGACTTCCCCGGAGCGGGTGTATTCCAGTACATCTCGTTCCGTTCGGCTGCCAGCATGGTAACATCACTGATTATCATGCTCCTGCTCGGCAAGCCATTTATTAAATGGATGAAAAACAAAATGGGCATGATGGACGAGGTGCGTACCGAGCTGGGCTTGGAAGGTGCAAGTCGCAAGGCACAGACGCCTACCATGGGCGGACTGTTGATACTGGCGGCCATCATCATCCCTACCCTGCTTTTCGCCAAACTTGACAACATCTACGTGCTAATCATGCTCGGCACAACAATATGGATGGGCATGGTCGGCTTCCTGGACGACTACCTGAAGAAGACACGCGGTAAAGCAGGTCTGCCCGGCAAGTACAAAGTGTTCGGCCAGGTGGCACTAGGCATTGTAGTCGGTCTGCTTATAATGTATCATCCCGACATAAGCCATTCAACCCTTACAACAATCCCCTTTGTGAAGAACAATGAACTTGATTATGCCAAGCTAGTCACCTGGATGGGACCATGGGCTCAAGACCTGGTATGGGTAGTGGTAGTACTTGTTGTGATACTGGTTGTTACAGCCGTCAGCAACGCCTCGAACCTCACTGATGGCATTGACGGCATTGCAACAGGAGTGGCGGCTGTCAACGGCGGTGCCCTGGCACTGCTGGCATGGGTAAGCGGTAACGTCATAATGGCTGGTTACCTAAACATTATGTACCTACCAAACATCGGCGAGCTGGCCATCTTCAGCACGGCTTTCGTCGGTGCAACACTGGGATTCCTCTGGTTCAACACCCACCCGGCAGAGATATTCATGGGCGACACCGGCTCGCTAGCCATCGGTGGCATCGTGGCAGTGTTCGCGGTGCTGATAAAGAAGGAGTTGCTGCTGCCGGTTCTCTGTGGCATATACCTGGTGGAAGACCTCTCGGTTATCATCCAGACCGCCTACTGCAAACACTATCGTCGTAAGCACAAACTGGCTCCCAGCGAGATAGTCCCGGTTGAGAAACGACCCTTCCGCATGACCCCGCTGCACCACCACTACCAGAAAAAAGGTGTGGCAGAAGAGAAGGTGGTGATGCGATTCATCATAATCTCAATACTGCTTGCTATATTCACATTGTCAACACTCAAACTGCGATAATTTAAAAATATGACTATAGAGACCTTAGTAAAACGCGGTTTCGACCGCCCGCATGTCGGACTGGCCGGCATGGACACCCAGCGACTGAAAGCCATGCGTAACAGCACCTTGAGAGCTTGCTTCAAACGCATGGAAGAGACCCAATACAGGCTGGAATACGTAGCTACAATACGTGGCCGCGAGTACATTAACGACGCTGCCGCACGCACGGTGAACGCCACATGGTATTCGCTTGAAAGTATGCAAAGCGGCGTGGTTTGGATTGCCCACGGCAGCACCGACGAGATGGATTACAGCCGCCTGCTGCCTGTTGCTCTCCGCAAAGTCAGAATGCTGCTGATACTCGGCAACGCCGAAAGCATGAAGAAGGCTTTCGCCGGAGTGGTGCCACAGATTGTTGAATGTGCCGACATGGCCGAGGCCTTGCACAAGGCGCACTACTATGACTCGGACGATGTGAAGGTTCTGTTCTCGCCAGCCTGCGAGAGCACCGAAAGCAGCGAAGAACTGGGAGAAGCATTCCTGCACGAAGTGAACGAATTATGAAACTGAGAAGTATATTCCGTGGCGATGTCGGCATCTGGGTGGTATTCTTCCTGCTCAGCCTTATTTCGCTTGCGGCGGTCTACAGTTCGATAGGTCTTGAAGCCTATTCGCACCGCGGACCCGGCCCCACTGGCTGGTTCCTCAAGCACTTGGGCATTGTGGTGCTGACCTACCTGGCCATCATCGGACTGTCTAGAATCAACTATCGATACTTCTCACGATTTGCGGTACTTGGTTACTGGGCGTCGTTAGTGCTACTTGTGGTACTGATGGCCTTAGGCAAACGATGGTTAGTGATACCCGGCATGGGCCAGTTCCAGCCATCTGAGATTGCCAAGGTGATGCTTATCATCTTCGTCGCCCGCATGATAGCCCTGAAGAAAGAGAAAACCGACGACCTGGCCACATTCATCCAACTACTTTTCTACATCGCTCTGGTGGCTGGATTTGTGCTGCCCGAGAACTTCTCGACAGCGGCACTTATCTTCCTGGCATGCTACCTGATGATGTACCTCGGAGGTGTGAACAAGAAATACTGGTGGCGGCTGTTCCTGGTTGGCCTTGTGGTAGTTGTAGGCTTCCTTGCCGTGAGCTACTACAAATATGAGAAAAGCCAAAACAATGTCGATACAAAAATGGCCATCGAACGCCAGGAGACGTGGGGCCACCGTGTATATTCTTGGGTCAACCCGCAGCCTGATGAACTGACACAAGAGAATATGGCCCGTATGGCCATAGCCCGTGGCGGCATTATCGGCAAGAGAGTAGGAAATACCATTCACGGCCGACTAATGACACAAGCGCACAATGACTTCATCTATGCAATCATTATTGAAGAGACTGGTTTTGTGGGCGGAATGATTGTGTTCATACTCT
>JAFZUB010000120.1 GCA_017618515.1 Bacteroidaceae bacterium | reverse complement strand
GCTCTGTGGGCCGAGTTTGTCTTTGGACTCGAGACCAAGGTATGGCGACATTTCCATGTTGGCTGGACTGCCCGCTACAAGCGGCGCCTACACCAAAAATCAAACGCTGCCGGCAACTCTTACTACATCCCAGGCTTCGGTAAAAACAGTGACCATCTGTTCACTGGCACCTTCAACCTCGTCTTTGATATCTAACCACGTTTCGAAGTAAACTTTTCTTTGAAACAAAAATAATGGTCAATGGTCAATCGTAAATGGTCAATCGTTAAACTCCTCTTCCTCCTCGCCCTCATCGGCGGCACGGCGTGGATACTCATCGACGCCAACACCGCGCCCTATCGCAAGATGGAGGGGAAAATCTTTGGCACATTCTACCATATCACCTACCAGTCGTCCACCGACTACGATAACGAGATACTCGACCGCCTCAACCAAGTGGATGCATCGCTCTCCGCTTTCAACCCACAGAGCACCGTGTCCAAGATCAACCGCAACGAGCCCGTCAAGGACGACCAGATGTTCTCCGACGTCTTCGACCTCGCCATGCAAGTCTCCGAGGCAACCGACGGCGCATTCGACATCACCGTCGCCCCGCTCGTAAACCTCTGGGGCTTCGGGTTCAAACACAGTGCCGAAGTCACGCAAGCACGCATCGACAGCATCATGCCATTTGTCGGCTATAAGAAAGTCACAACGGGTAATCGTCAATCCTCAATGGTCAATGGTCAATGGTCAATGGTCAATAAAGACGACCCTCGCACCATGCTCGACTTCAGCGCCATAGCCAAGGGCTACGGCTGCGACCAGGCCGCCGCAGTTCTGTATAAGCACGGCATAGCCAACTACCTCATAGAGATAGGTGGCGAGATATGCGCCCGCGGCATCAATCCCGACCACCAGCCCTGGACCATCGGCATCACCAAGCCCGACACCGCCCAAGCCCAGCAGCTACAGGCTCCCCTCAATAGTCAATCAGCAGCGGGCAATGGCCAATTAAATATGGCCACCAGCGGCAACTATCGCAACTTCTACGTTAAAGACGGCAAACGCTATGCCCATACCATAGACCCACACACAGGTCGCCCCGTGCAGCACAGCCTCCTCTCGGCCACCGTCATAGCACCCACATGCGCCATGGCCGATGCCTATGCCACCGCATTCATGGTCATGGGTCTCGACAAGGCCAAAGCCATACTCGCTGCCAACAAGCGCCTCAAGGCGTACCTCATCTACACCGACTCCAACAACAACATGACTGAGTGGCACTCACCCACACTAAAAATCGAACATTAAACTGACTCTAAGCACTAAACTCCTGTCTTCCCCCTCTAGGGGGATAAGAGGGGGTCCCCTAAACTCTAAACACAATGTCTGCCCCTACTCCCATCTACGACCGCCTGCTGGAACTCCCCCTTTTCCAAGGCCATAGCCGCGAAGACCTCACCGCCATCCTCGCCAAGATAAAAGTGGACTTCCGCAATTATCGTCCCGGCCAGACCATCGTCTGCCAAGATGATCCCTGCCGCCACATCATACTCCTCATGGACGGTGAGATAAGCCTCCGCCGTACCTCCCTCCATAAGGACATCATCTTCGTAGAGCATTTCACCGCCCCCCATGTAATCGGAGCAGACACCGTCTTCGGCTTACGCCAGAACTATACCCACACCATCAAGGCATGTACTGAAGTCAGGACACTCATGCTCAGCAAGCAGAACATCACCGACCACCTCTTCTCCTTCGATGTCTTCCGCTACAACATGCTCAACCTGCTTACCACGCGCATACAGCGCAGCAACCACATGCTATGGGCATCCGAAGAACACAACACCCTACTGCGTTTCGTAGCCCTCATGAAGCGTAACTTCACCTACCACGGCGGTGCAAAGCACATTGACGGAGGCATGGTAGCCCTCGCCCGCATGATGGACGACACTCGCATCCATGTCTCCGACGTCCTCAACGATCTTCAGTCCAAGGGACACCTAACCATCGCCCGTAAGCACATCGAGATTCCCCACCTCGAAAACATCATCACTTACGCCGCAAGTCTCCCCTACTCATCATAGTCCGGCTGGAAGTTGCGCCCCAAATCTTGATAAGCATTCTGCAACATCTCCGCCGTAATCACAAAATCGCGATTCACCTCACGGTTAGGGTCAAGCAGCGAGTGGGAAAACAACCAGTCATACGTCTGACCCATATAGAATATACGCGCCGGCCTGCCATGATCTATGCCAGGCATACGCGTATAGATAAGCCGTGAGTCATCACCCGTGGCCTTGATAGCCTCCACCACGCGGTCGCTCGCACTCACAGGCACAGCCCTGTCGGCAGTGCCGTGCACTATCCACAGCGGCAGCTTGCTCAGACCACTCAGATCCTTCACCGAGCCGCCCCCACACAACGCCATCGCTGCCGCTATGCGGTCGGGATAAGTCGCCGCCAAGTCGATTGTTCCGTAGCCCCCAAGACTCATGCCATACACATATATGCGCGTCGTATCCACATTATAGTTCTTGACGGCCCAGTCAACAATGTTCATAATCTTGTGAGGATTCCACGAGCCGCCCGGGTTCTGCGGAGCCATGATATAGCAGTCAATGCTACGCCCCCTCGCCACAGCATCGATAGCGCCGTAGCGTTTCACCTTCGCCAGGTCGCGTCCGCATAGGCTACGGCCGTGCAGGAATATCAGCAGCGGATAATGAGCGTTTGCCAACTCCTCAGAGCGTGAAGACGACAGTTCCTCATCGTCAGCCTCAGGAGGCGCTGGCGCATGAAACCAGAAATTATACGCACCAGGCACCGTGCCCACGTGGGCGGTGAATCCTTGGGCAAAAACCGAAGGTCCTCCCGCTTCCCTTGAAAGGGGGAGAATAAACAAAAGAAAAAATATAGTTAGCGTTAGTGTTGATTGTTTCGTTCTCATAATCTTTTGTCTTTATTTTCTGCAAAAGTAGCG
>JAFZUB010000119.1 GCA_017618515.1 Bacteroidaceae bacterium | reverse complement strand
GCCTGGGCAGCGAAACTGGAGCATGCCCGTGCCGCCCTGCAGGCCTACTTCGAGAGATACCTATAGGGTCTTCACTCTCGCATTTTATTTTCGCCCTTGTGGAGGTTAACAGTTAACAGTGTTAACTGTTAACCTCCACAAGGGCGAAAATAAAATGCGAGAGTGAAGACCCTATAGGTATCTCTCGAAGTATGCCTGCAGTGCGCTGCGGGCATGCTCCAGTTTCGCTGCCCAGGCTTCGACGGAGTTCTCGCCGAGTTTGTCGGTGACATACTTGACGGAGAGGAACGGCACGCCTACCCGACGGCAGGTCCATGCCATAGCGAAGGACTCCATGTCAACAGCATCGCAACCGAGGTCTTCCTCCGGCGAAAAAACAAAGTTGTCACCCGTATTGATGCGCACAGGCACTGACATCGCCTGACCGTCGATGACCGAGGGGAGCTCCGTGCCCCAACTCAGGTCGCTCATGTCCAGCTCCCTGCACACCCCGTCGATGGGGAGGCGCTGCATGTCGCGGTCAACAAAATGACGGCTCACCAGGATGTCGCCTACATTGTGGCGATAACTGCCCACGGTGCCGATATTGAGCACTGCGTCGGGCTGGTGCTCCGCGATGGCGAACGCCAACGAGGCCGCTGCCTGGGTCTTACCTATTCCGGTGGTTACCTCTACCTGCTCCGCATCCTTGATGTGGAGGGATATCTTCTCTGACTCCAATGCATAGACGATAAGTAGTTTCATTTTCTCTAACTTCTTTAACTTCTCCAACTTCTTTTATAAATAAAAAACGGCATTTTTCTTTGGATATTGTGAAGGAAAGTGCTAACTTCGCGGCGCAAAGTGCTCGAATGGTGGAATCGGTAGACACGAGGGACTTAAAATCCCTTGCCCCGGAAGGGGCGTGTGGGTTCAAGTCCCACTTCGAGTACAATAAAAAGAGGAGACCCGCGAGGTCTCCTCTTTTTATCTTCCTTTATACCTATCTCTTGAAACCGTTACGCTTTGCGTAGTTGAGGGGGGTGCGGTCGTATTTCTTGGCAAACGCGCGGCGGAAGGTGCTGACGGATGCGAAGCCGCAGGCCTCTGCCAGGTCACGGATGCTATGGGTGTTCATATAGTCCTTTGTGTGGAAGAGCTCGTCGGCCCTTTCCAAGCGCAGCATGTTGACGTACTCGTTAAACTTGCAGCCCTTCACCTCATTGATCATGCGTGAGGCATAGGTGCGGTTGGTTACGAGCGCTGCTGCAATTTCCTTGAGTGACACATCTTTGCGCAGATAGAATTTTGTCTTCCTGGCAAGGTCGTCAAGCCTCTGCTCCAAGCGGCGGTTGAGTTCTTCCTTTTCCAGTCCAAATGGTAATGAATTAGGTCTTTTCATGATACTTTATTATTCTTTTTTTTGTTAATTTTGTCGTTGTAAGCGCAAAGATAATAAAAATATTGAACACTGACCACAAAAAGGTTGAACTTTTTTTATTTTTTTTTGCTATTATTTCTCATTCTTGTCGAAAAACAGCAAGCGGAGAGCCTCGTTTTCGGCTGCTTCCATCACAGCTCGCTGGCCTGGTCCTTTGTCGTCGATGCCGCATAGATGGAGCACTCCATGCACTATCACGCGATGGAGCTCCTCGTCGTAATCGGTGTGCTGCTGGGCGGAGTTGCTGCGCACCGTGTCGAGGCTGATATAGATATCCCCATTGATAACATGGCCTTCGGTGTAGTCGAAGGTTATGATATCTGTGTAGTAGTCGTGGGAGAGGTACTGGCGATTGATCTCAAGTATCTTCTCGTCATTGCAGAACACATAGCCCAACTCGCCTATGGTATAGCCGTAGCGGGCTGCCACCGCGCGCAGCCACCGCGTGGTGTCGCGGCGACGGAGATGGGGGAAGGGTATGGATTCGGAGTGATAGGAGAGCATACCGTTAAACATTGAGAATTGAGGATTGAGTATTGAGAATTAACTCTAGACTCTTGACAACATCAAATCATCGACTATTGTCGAACGAATATAATGCATTTACCTTGTAACTCGCCCTATAGGGAGAGTTGAGAGGGTCTTGCGCGATAACTTCGGAGCGCGAAGCGCGGTAACTTCGGAGCGAAGCGGTAACTCCTTAATTTTTGCTAATCAAACAGGTCGGGCATTGTGTCCTGGAGGCCGAAGCGGCTACGACCCAGATGGCGATAGGCCAGGTCGGTGGCTTCGCGACCACGGGGTGTGCGCTTGATGAAGCCTTCCATGATAAGGAAAGGCTCATAGACTTCCTCCACGGTACCCTGGTCCTCTCCGATGGCGGTGGCGATAGTGGTAAGGCCTACGGGACCGCCGCCGAACTTGTCGATGATGGTGGTGAGTATGCGATTGTCTATCTCGTCAAGACCGAAAGCGTCGATATTGAGTGCCTCGAGTGCGAGGTGGGCGATATTCATATCGATGCGTCCGCTGCCCTTGACCTGCGCAAAGTCGCGCACCCTGCGGAGCAGGGCGTTGGCTATACGCGGCGTGCCACGCGAACGGCTGGCTATCTCGCCGGCTGCATCGCTGTCAATCTCCACATTGAGTATGTTGGCTGAGCGCATCACGATGGTCTTCAGCGTGGAGGCATCGTAGTACTCCAAATGGAGGTTGATGCCAAAGCGTGCACGCAACGGCGCGGTGAGCAGTCCGCTGCGGGTGGTGGCTCCCACAAGGGTGAAGGGGTTGAGGTCTATCTGTATGGAGCGGGCTGAAGGCCCTTTGTCTATCATTATGTCGATGCGATAGTCCTCCATGGCAGAGTAGAGGTACTCCTCCACTATCGGCGACAGTCGGTGTATCTCGTCGATGAAGAGCACGTCGTGAGGCTCGAGCGAGGTGAGCAGTCCCGCCAGATCGCCTGGCTTGTCAAGCACCGGACCAGAGGATATCTTAAACCCTACCTGCAGTTCGTTGGCAATGATATTGCTGAGGGTGGTCTTGCCGAGTCCCGGAGGGCCGTGGAGCAATGTGTGGTCGAGTGGCTCACCACGATACTTGGCTGCCTCCACAAACACCTTGAGATTGTCCACCACCTTGTTCTGGCCGTGGAAATCGTCGAAGGTCAGCGGGCGCAAGGCGTTCTCGTAGTCTTTGTCCGTTGAATAGCCACTCTGCTGGGCTCTTATGTCAAAGGTGTCGTCCATTAATATTATTGAGGATTGAGGATTGAAGATTCTTACTTCTTACTTTCCAGAAGTTGGAGGGCTCGTTTCACGATTTCGCTTTCCTCATTCATTATCATATAATACTCGTTCATCTCCCAGAGATCGCGGGCCACCAGGGCCTTGAGCTGCAGGCGCAGCCTCTCGGTGGTCTGCTGCAGTTCGTCGTCGTCGGTAGGCTGCACATTGGCTTCGCGTCCCTTGCTGATGATGCTGTCCACAAGCTCCTGGGGCACCTCGAAGTCGTTGCGGAACTTGTCGAAGTCCTTGTACTTGCTGCCCAGCTCCTTGCGGTGGTTGTCATACCAGCTCATGTAGGTATTGATGATGAGGTTCTTGCGACTCAGTTCGCGATAGTGCTTGGTGTAGATGGTGGTGTCGAGGGGCACAAAGATGTCGGGCATTATGCCTCCGCCGCCGTACACCACGCGGTGCTCCTTGAGAGTGTAGCACTTGAGCGAGTCGGCGAAGTGGATGCTGTCGAGGTGCATGAGCTCGCCGTTGTTGTAGCGATTGAGCACATCTTCCTCATACTCCTTCTTCTGCCCTTTCTTGTAGGGCTTCTGTATGCAACGCCCCGAGGGGGTGTAGTAATGGGAGACTGTCAGGCGCACCATACTGCCATCGGGCAGTTCTATGGGGCGCTGCACCAGTCCCTTGCCGAAGGTGCGGCGACCAATGATGGTGCCACGGTCGTGGTCTTGCACCGCGCCGCTGACTATCTCTGCTGCCGAGGCTGTGTACTCGTCAACGAGCACCACCAGCGGTCCCTCTCTGAAGATGCCGTCGCCCGTAGCGGTGTGGCGCTGCCTGGGCACTGCGCGACCGTCGGTATAAACCACGAGCTCGTCTTTCTCCAGAAACTCACTGGCCACAGCGTAGGCTGCCTCCAGATAGCCGCCACCATTGACCTGAAGGTCGAGTATGAGGCTCTTCATGCCTTTCTTCTTCAGTTTCTTGATAGCTTCGTGCAACTCGTCCTTAGTGCTAGCGGCAAAGTTCTCAAGACGGATGAGTCCTATGCCCGGCCTGATGATATAGGCGGCGTCAAGCGAGTGGAGAGGTATCTTGTCTCTCACCACGCGGAAGGTCAGAGTCTCCGGCACTCCGCGACGCTTCACTCCCAGCATCACCACTGTTCCCTTAGGGCCGCGCAGGCGCTTCATCATCTCCTCGCGCTGCATCTTCACTCCGGCTATCGCGGTGTCGTTGACCGAGATGATGCGGTCGCCAGCCAGGATGCCTACTTTCTCCGAGGGGCCCTTGGAGATGGTCTGTATCACCACCAGCGTATCATTGAGGATATTAAACTGCACGCCGATGCCCTCAAAGTTGCTGTTAAGGGGCTCGGTGAGGCGCTTGGTCTCGTCGGCATTAGAGTATGTGGAGTGAGGATCGAGCTGTGCAAGCATGCCCTTGATGGCCTCATCGCTGAGGCGCACAGTGGAGATGGTGTCGATATACAGGCTCTTGATAGCAGCGAGGGTAACGCCCATCTTCTGCACAGCGTTGTTGATGTCGATGCGCTCCTGGAGGTTTTGCCCTGCAGCATTGAGCAGGGGCAAGGCCGCCATAATAAATATGTAGAGTATCTTTTTCATTATATTTGGTGTCTATGGGAGGAACTCGCTGACGTCGCGGCCCATGTGCTCAATCTCGCGTACCACACTCGAGCTGATGCATGCCAGCTCGGGGCGGCTGAACAGCAGCACTGTCTCCACTCCGCTCAGTCGGTAGTTCATCTCGGCAATGTCGCGCTCATACTCGTAGTCCTTTATCGAGCGAACGCCGCGCAGTATGAACTGTGCGTCTTGCTCACGGGCGAAATCAACGGTGAGTCCTGTGTAGGCGCACACTCCTACCCTGTTGTCGTAGGCGTAGAGGGCGTCAATGGTTGCCAGGCGAGTGTCGGTGCCTTCTGCGGGCTGCTTGTTCTCATTTACGCCTACGGCTATCACTATGCGGTCGAATATCTCGAGGCCGCGAGCCACTATGTCGGCATGCCCTTTGGTGAAGGGGTCGAATGTGCCAGGGAAGATTGCTGTCCTCATTGCTTTAATATTTTTGGTTTGTAATTACTCGTCGGGAACGAAGTCCTCGTCGGGCTTGTCCTCCTCGATGACGAGGTTGTTGATGATGAAGCTCTGTCGCTCGGGCGTGTTCTTGCCCATGTAGTAGCTGAGCAGGTCTTTCACCTGGTCAGTCTTGTGCAGGCTCACCTGCTCCAGCCTTATGTCCGGCCCGATAAACTCCTTGAACTCATCAGGAGATATCTCGCCCAGTCCTTTGAAACGGGTGATCTGCGGGTCAGGCCCCAACTCGTCGATGGCATTGACGCGCTCCTCCTCCGAATAGCTGT
>JAFZUB010000118.1 GCA_017618515.1 Bacteroidaceae bacterium | reverse complement strand
TGTAGAGCAGTATGTCGTCGATGGTGTAGTAGAATCCGTTGAGGGCATTGAAGTTGCTACCCTCGTTGCCTTCGTTGATAAGGATGCCCGGTATGGCCACATCGGCATCTGTGTAGGTGTAGTCCTTCAAGTTGCGCTTGGTGACATAGCGGTTGATGCGCTTGCCGTTGGTCTGCTTGCCTTCGGTGAGCTTGACGAGGCGGCGCTGCTTGCCCATGGTCTCGTAGTATTCGAAGCAGTCGATGGTCAACTGTGTGGGGTTGCGGTAGGCGTAGCCCATCTCGGCGTAGTGAATCACCAGTTTGTCCCATGCTATGCGCTCGGGCAGCAGATGGTAGCTCACAAACTGATTGACGGCGTTATCCTGATCCTTGTAGTTAGAGGAGCCGTTGCTGTACACCTTGGCGCACTGGGCGGCTATCTGCTCCAGTATGGTCTCGGAATTGGTCATGATGCCGTTCACTACTACAGGCATGTCGATGCCCCATTTCTCGTGGAAAATCTCGTCAGTCTCCACAAACGCCGTGTAGCCGTAGTAGCGGTGGGCGGGGTTCTTCACCTCCGTGCCGTTCTGGTCGTAGCCCACCTCGGGATGGTTGTACTCATAGTCGTCGTCGCGGTATAGCTGCATCGAGTCGGCCCACGAGGTTACCTGCAGCAGGTAAGAGAAGATACGAGTATTCTCCGTCTGCGCCAGCAGGGCGGGCAGAGTGGCGGTGGACAGCTCCAGCACGTGGTTCACCTTGTGGAGCACGCCGTTTGTCATCTCCTGGTCGAAATGGATGATGCGCGACTTATTGTTCACATACGTCGCTGTGCTACCGCCCACCAGTGTGTCATACGAGATGGTAATGTAGCGGTCGTCCATATTGGTCGTCTCCAAGGCGCCAATTTGGAAGTCTGTCGATTTGTAGGCGTCGTCGTTGCCGTTGTCGATAATCGAGTTGCGCGCTATGTATTCCGCCATCGAGTCGGGGATGAGCGTGATGTCATAGTCCTTGGTCTGGTACACGGAGTCCAGGTAGTGCCTCACCGCATCGTTGGTGGGGGCGAAACATGTGTAGTGGCCGCGTGCAGACAGCAAATCCGAGATGGTGGATGCCGAGCGGGGACTCAGCCTTACCTTCTTCAGGATGTAGGCGAAGTCAGAGAACTCGTCAGGGTTTTTCTCAAAATAGCTGGTGAGCGTCTCTCCGGTGAACGTGTACATTTCGCTCTCGTCCACCTTGTCCTGGCAGCCCGCCAACAGGAATGCGGCGTATGCCATCACCGCCAGCATAGCGGTGTTTCTTAGCTTGCGTCGTAGTGTAGTTTTCATGGTTCTCAGTTTTTATTTTTAGTTATTGTTCTTTTCAGACATTCAACGTGTCCTCGGCAACGAGCAGCTCCTCGTCGGTAGGAATCACACACACCGTTACCTTGCTGTCAGGGGTAGAGATGGTGCCCTCCTGACTGCGGTTAGCCTTATTGGCCACGGGGTCAATGATGATGCCCATGTGCTCCAGGCCAGCCATGCTGCCGCCTCTTATCTCGTACTGATTCTCGCCCACACCGGCGGTGAACACGATATAGTCCACACCGCCCATGATACCGGCATAAGCACATACGTACTTGCGGATGCGGTAGTTATACATATTCACTGCCAGACGGCAGCGGGGATCGCCTTGTGCGGCGCCAGCCAGTATCTCACGCATGTCGGAGAATTTGCCAGTTATGCCGAGCATGCCCGACTGCTTGTTGAGCAGGTCAGACACCTGCTTGGTGTCCATACCCAGCTTGTCCTGCAGGAAGAGCACAGCTGAGGGGTCGATGTCGCCAGTGCGGGTGCCCATTATCAGTCCCTCCAATGGGGTGAGACCCATAGTGGTGTCCACACACTTGCCGCCCTTGATGGCAGCTATTGATGCGCCGTTGCCGATGTGGCAGGTTATCAAATTCTTGTCCTTCGGGTCAAAGCCATATATTTCGGCAGCGCGAGCCAGCACATAGCGGTGGCTGGTGCCGTGGAAGCCATAGCGGCGGATGCCATACTGCTCGCAGATGGGGTAGGGCAGAGCGTAGTTGTAGGCATAGTCGGGCATCGTCTGGTGAAACGATGTGTCGAACACACCCACCTGCTTCACCTTCGGCAGTTTGGCCGTCACGGCGTTGATGCCCTTCAGGTGAGCGGGGTTGTGCAGCGGAGCCAAGTCCTCATATTTCTTCCACTCTTCCAGCACCTCCGGTGTCAGCACGCGGCTTTCCGTGAACTTGCCGCCATGAGCGATGCGGTGGCCCACAGCGTTAATCTCGTCCAGACTCTTGATGACGCCCTTCTCAGGGTCGGTAAGCATCTTGAAGATAAGCTCCACACCCACATCGTGGGTTGGCACAGGCGTAGTGATAGTCTCTGCCACAGGCGCTTTCACCTTCAGAAACGAGTCGTCGAGGCCTACCTTTTCAATGCCACCGGCGGCAATTACACTCTTGTCGTCCATGTCATACAGCTTATACTTTATGGACGAACTTCCGCAATTAAGAACAAGTATTTTCATTTCAAATATTTCAATGCTCAGTGTTCAACAGATTAAATTCTCTTTGCCGCAATCGCCTGGTTGGCGGTGATGGCAATCATCTTATAGATGTCATCCACATTGCAGCCGCGCGAGAGGTCATTGACGGGACGTGCGATGCCCTGCAGCACAGGACCAATGGCTTGTGCCTCACCCAGTCGCTGCACTAACTTGTAGGCGATATTGCCCACTTCCAGGCTCGGCACAATCAGCACGTTGGCCTTGCCAGCCACCTTAGAGCCGGGAGCCTTAAGTTTGGCCACTGTAGGCACCAGTGCGCAGTCGGCTTGCAGCTCACCGTCGATATGCAGGTCGGGAGCCATCTGACGGGCGATAGCGGTAGCTTCAATCACCTTGTCCACCACTTCGTGCTTTGCCGAGCCGTAGCTCGAGAAACTCAGCATGGCTCCGCGCGGATCTTTAAAGCCAGCCACAGCCTTGGCTGTCTGTGCTGTGCTCACTGCTATCTCTGCTAGCTGTTGTGCGTCGGGCACAGGCGTGACTGCCACGTCACCCATCACCAGCACACCGTCTTCGCCGTACTGAGGAGTGTTTGTCAGTAGCAGCATGGCACCGCTGACGCAGCTGATGCCGGGAGCCGTCTTGATAATCTGCAGTGCGGGGCGTAGCACATTGCTCGTAGAGTTGCGGGCGCCTGCCAGTTGACCGTCTGCCTTGCCCATCTTAATCATCATGCAGCCGTAGTAGAGCGGGTCTTTCACCTTCTCGCGAGCCTCGTCAAGCGTCATACCTTTGCGCTTGCGCAGCTCGGCCAGCGTCTCGGCAAAGGTCTCCAGATCGGGAGCCTTGCGCGGATTGATGATATACTCTGGAGCAATGTTAGGCAAGTCAAGCTTGCGGGCTTGCTCCATAATCTCGTCCTCCTCGCCCAGCAACACGATGTTTGCCAGCAAGTTGGATATAGCGCGGTCGGCAGCGCGCAGAGTGCGCTCCTCGGTACCTTCCGGCAGCACGATGCGCTGTCTGTCCTTCTTGGCGCGGTCAATCAGTTTCTTGATGATATCCATAGAAATATATACTTTTCAATTTGCGAAGTTACACGAAAAAAACGAAACACGCGAAAATTTGGTGAAAAAGTTGTATCTTTGCTGCCTGTTGACTCCAACTCTTTAATCTTTTAACCTTTTAACCTTTCATAGTGGACACACTAAATCTGCCGCCCATCGAGGCGAATATCAAGGAAGAGGACGGGAAGAAGATGATTTTCGACTCCCTGCGTAGCCGCTATGTCGCCCTTACCCCAGAGGAATGGGTGAGGCAGCACTTCGTGGGCTATCTCGTCAACCACCGCGGCTACCCAGCATCGCTGATAGCCAATGAGATGAGCATAGAGCTCAATGGCATGCAGCGGCGGTGTGATACCGTGGTCTATAGCCGCGATATGAGTCCGCTGGTCATCGTGGAGTATAAGGCACCGTCGGTCACTGTCAGTCAGCAGACCTTCGAGCAGGCCATGGCGTACAACAATGTCTTGCGCGTACCATATATAATAATAAGTAATGGTCTCAAGCACTACTGTTGCCACATCGATTATCAGCAAATGAAGGCTGAGTTTTTGCCCGAAATACCCGAATGGCACGATTTATGAGTGTAAAATACCGTGTGTTTCATTTTTTTGCAGTAAATTCGCAAGCGAAATAAAAACTGCCCATGGGCAAAGAATTAACCTATCAAGAGATTCTGCAGGCCGTCACCAACAGCCAGTTCAAACCCATCTATGTGCTGATGGGCGAGGAGGCTTATTATATCGACCGTTTGCTGGAGGCCATCGTCAACAACGCCCTCCCCGAGGAGGAGCGCGATTTCTGCCTCACCACCCTCTACGGTGGCGACACTACCACCCATGATGTAATCAATACGGCACGCGCATTCCCTATGGGCACGCGCATGGTGGTGGTGGTTAAAGATGCGCAGGAGCTTCGCGACATCGAGGACCTCAGCGTATATCTGCAGAATCCCCAGCCTACCACGGTGCTTGTGCTCGTCAGCAAATACGCTGCGGGCGGCAAGAAGCTCGATCGTCGCAAGAAATACATGGCTCGCGCGGCCGAGATAGGTGTAGTCTTTGAATCGAAGAAAGTGAGCGAGAAGAACCTCGGCGGCATCATAGCCACCTTCTTCCGCGACCGCGGCCTCACCGCTGATGTAAAGTCCGTCAGTCTCATCGCTGACTCTATCGGCAAC
>JAFZUB010000117.1 GCA_017618515.1 Bacteroidaceae bacterium | reverse complement strand
TGCAATCTCTCCTATCTCGCTTTTAATGGTCGAAAGTGTTTTGGCTAATTCACCGCCATTGATATACTCTTTACACAAGAGTGTCAGATAATGGTAGTACCGTGACTTGTATGTCTCGTTAGTCAACAGTTTCATAAAAAACGTGCGTTGCGAAAGGTCGACAAAGAAAGGTGTGTCGATGGGGAAATTTATAATCCTGCAGGTTTCCTCCTTGCTCCGCTTCCCGGCATCAGTAGGAAGTCTGTTCGTTTCTGACTGCTCCAAAAGGTCTTCGCCTTCCATCTCCTCGTCCTCTGGATAGCCGCCCCAGGCAAGGTTATAGTCCCAAGGAATGAGGCTGATTTTGCCGTTGGCTTCGTGCAGATAATAGTTCTGCACATTAGGCCCCGTCATACAGTCGTAATTGACCACAATAGTCTGCAGCGCCATGTATTTCATCACGCTTTCAATATCTACATGCTCGTCGATGTCCTTTCCCTCAGCCACACTCTTGAGTGCTGCCACTGTGCGTTGCATGGATGCCTCGCCGCCCTTCACTTTGGTGTAATCGGCAATCTCTGCATAATCCTCTATATCGCCTCCCGTATAGGCCAGATTATGATAAGGCTTGTAGATATTGCTGACCTCATTGGGCCAGTTGCGGTGACAGAAATGCTTATCAACAGGCTCAACGAGCAAGTAGCATCCGAAAAACTTACCGTTTACGTAAATCTTTGCATAATTCGTCAATGGTGCAGGAAGTCCTAGGAAGCGGCACATATCATAGACGATAGCATCCTTCATCTGTGTGGCATCCCAAATATTATTGTTCAACAGAAGCTTCGAGAGTCCGTGGTAGTTCTGTCCCTTTTCATACTTGTTCAGTTTCATCGTGAAGCTGAATCGGTCGGACTTCATCATTTTCACATCATCCAAGCTACTAGCACCCTTGGTGCGGATAGCTACATTGTCAAACCGCTCCCCATTGATGGTGGCTGCACACTCGTAATATGCCTTATCCGAGGCTTTCGTGATAAGGGTCTGCCATGTCTCTTCTGGCATCTCCAGTTTTATATCAGCAAGTTCTCCAAGTGTGAAAAGAGCCTCAGAATATTCCGCTTCTTCTGCTGGCTGCACCTTACCACCAGACCCGCAAGCAGAGATAAAAAAGCTTAATGCCAAGGATATCAATAATCCCTTTCCTATGAATATAATATCTCTCATATTACTTTCTATTTATTAATTCTTTTTTCAAACTTGAAGAGACCATCTCCCTGATCAAACTGCTCTGGCATGTTGGGGTCTGGATAATGCTCGTTGAAGAACTCAACAGCATGGAAACCACAGCGGTTGATATAGAAGTGTATGTTTCGACGATCAAAATACGGAGTGCAGGTTTCCCACACTTCTATCTCCGGATGCATAGTCTCGATGGTTTTCCAAATGGCCTGACCAATGCCTTTGCTCTGAACACCCACCTTCACATAGAGGAATGCCAGTTCACCCATATTGCCGTTAGCGGTAATTATGGCACCACCCACACGCTGGCCATCCTCGCTGACAGCCTCATATGCTTCGGCGCCTTCTGCTTCTAACGACTGATAAAAGTCCTTGTCGGGCAACACCTGCCACTGATTTTTTTCTTCGGTATCTTTGTTATATGCCTCAAAACCGTGTTGGAATGCCTCCTGCATCTCCTCCTTAAAGGCTATGATGTGCTCTTCGGAGAGGATGACAAGCTGAATCAGGTCTTTCTTATGTTTCATACTCGAATATTCTTCTGTTTATCATGGTTTTAGTTCTTTATCTGGCCCAGTGAAAACGATAACGGAAACGGCGGTTGGGGGCTGTGTCGCCGGTGGTGGATATGGAGATGATGTCGAATGGGTCGGTGGGATTGTCAGCCCACTTGAAGTCGAAGGTAAAGGCTTTAGATGTAAGGCCTAGAGCCTTGCGGGGAATGGTGAGGGAGCATATGCCCTCCTTGCAATCTATTCCCGCCTCTCCACTCAAGGGGAGAGAGAATAACTTACCATCACTTACCATATAATCAAACCCTTCCCACCCTGTGGACATGTCGCAATCGATGTCAAGATATAATAGCGGCAAGGAGGGTGAAGTGTGAGGGGACAGGGTGACAGTAAAGATGATGTCCTTGCGGGTGACACTGACGGTAGCCTCGATGATGTCGTTGCGCCCCGTGGAGTCCGCGTAATGGAGGCCTCCGTAGCCGTTGTGATCGCGATGGAGGACATCGCCTCTGGTGTCGAAATAGCGGGCGGCAGTGTTGTAGCCGCGTGTGACGGGCTGAGGGCGTACTCCTTTGTAGCGACGGATGTTCTGCACCATCTGCATATAGTAGTTATCGGTGTAGCCACCGCGCATGGGCTGTATGCTGCGGTTGAACTCTGCATTATACTGGTCTACGAAGTAGAAGGGATTCTCGCGTCCAAGGAAGGTGGTCGGCCCTGGAACAGTAGTGCTGCCAGGTGCGTAGCCAGAGATATATTTGCCTGCCGTCCACTCGTTCCAGTCGTTGATATAGATGAAGTCGGGATCAACGGCGAGTGCCTCGTCCCAACGGTCCTGGAAGTAGATGCCGTAGCCCTCGGGGTGTGCCACAGTGCGCCCGAGCCAGGGCACGTATGCGGAGTCGGGCATGTCGTATTGATTGAGGGGTGGCTCCTTGGTCTCACGCCGCCAGCTCTTGCCAGTGATGATGATGGGATGCTGGGCGGGGGTGACAGCCATCTCCTCCAGACGGCCTTTATGGCGCGAAGCTAGTTCGGCAGGCTTCATAGTTGCCACACGCTCATCGTTCATCTCATAGCCGAAACTCCAATTGTCCTCGGTGCCCACATAACGATGACCACCCCACTCATAGTACCCCCACCACATATTGCGGAGGGTAAAGAAGTCGCGTATCTCCTGCGGATAGGTGCCAGCGTCGTAGCCTCCTCCGTTGGCATCGTGGTCAGGCTCGGCGTTATAAAGCAGCAGAGGCTTGCCCTCCCATTGGAACCAGAAATCCTTCGCGCGCCCCTCTTTATATATACGCTCGTAGAGTTGGGTGACAACACTAACTACATTGCCATTGAACGCCCAGAAACAAAACCGTGGTACGCGGTTGCCCAAGGCACGCATCTTTTGCATCTCATCGAAGAGCACCGTCCACTCATCCCAATAGAGCACAGCATTGGTGACGTCAAGAATGAGCACATCAACACCTGCATCCGCCAACATCGACAGATCGCGCCGGATGAGCCAGCGGTCCTGGCTGAGGAAGTAGCCTGCCTCGGGCTCGCCCCAGTGAAGACTCCACTCTTTCCAAGCAGGGTGGAAAGCGTCAAGCCGTGCCTCGGGAGCTTCCTGCAGTGTGCGTGTGACATCGCCACCATAGGGAGCCTTCCAATTATGCTTTGCCTCGTCGTGCCATGTGATATAGAAAATTCCTACGGTGCGCGGCTTGTCGGTACGCAAAGGAGACTCGTCGGCATCAGGCATCACACGTCCCAAAGCATCGGTAGCAACCCATGTGTCGGACATGATGTCTGTCTCCTGAGCAAAGGCTGCATTTGCAATGCCTATGAGCAGCAGGGATGTGAGATGTAATATGTGAGATTTAAAATGTAAGATGTGAGGATGACTAATGTGAAATGGTCTTGGCAAGCTTATCGACATTGAGGCTGCGCGCCGAGGCATCGACGATGTCCTTATAGACGCCGCCCTTGCGGTAGAGGCCGTCGGGATCGCCGCTCTGCTCTACCCTGCCCTCGCGTAGGGCATAGACCATGTCGCTGTCGATAATCTGTGAGATGGAATGGGAAATGATAATAACGGTACGCCCCTGCTTGATGGCATCGAGACTATTCTTAATCTGCTCGGTGGCAACAGCATCGAGGGAGGCGGTGGGCTCGTCGAGGAAGATGATGGGGGGATTCTTGAGAAACATGCGGGCGATGGCTATGCGCTGCTGCTGGCCGCCGCTGAGCTGCGACGCCTGCGACTGGAAGCCATTGGGCAACTGAATCACCTGGTCGTAGATATACGCCTTGCGGGCAGCGTCCTCCACCTCTTGGTCGGTGGCGTGGGGGTTGCCGTAGCGTATGTTCTCCATGATGGTGCCGTCAAAGATATGGTTCTTCTGCAGCACGAGACCGATATGGTCACGCAGATACTGGGTGTCATAGTCCTGCAGGTCAACGCCGTCGAGGAGGATGCGCCCCTGTTGCGGCGCGTAGAACTTGTCGAGCAGATTGATGATGGTCGATTTGCCTGCACCGCTGAGTCCCACGAAGGCAGTGATATGGTTGGGCTCGATGACCATATTGATGTCGTGGAGGGCGTGTGTGCCATTGGGATAGGTGAAATCGACGTGCTGTAGCTCCAGTTTGCCCTCGATATGTTCGGGGCGGTAGGTGCCGGTGGCCTCAACATCGGGCTCCGACTCGATGACGGAGAAATAGCCCTCGGCGTAGATGAGAGCGTCGTTAAGAGTGTCGAAAATACGCTGCAACTGAGTGATGGGTGCGGTGACATTGGCAAAGAGCATGACGTGGTACATTATCTTACCGATAGTCATGCCGGGATAGTTGATGAGCACCAGATAGGCGGTAAGAATGATGATGAGCACGGTGCCCATCTGCTGCACGAAGCGCTTCCAACCGTCGAAGTAAAGCATCACCTTGCGGGTACGCAGCTGATTGTCGGTGAGCTGCGTCTGTATATTGAGCTGCTTGTCGCTCTCTATGCGCTCACGGTTGAACGACTTGATGACATTGATGCTCTCGATGATATTGACTATGCCGTGGCTCTTCTGCTCGCGGTAGGAACGCATCTGCTGACGCCAGCCTTTAAGGCGACGTGCCTGCCGCACAGTGATATAGATATAGACGGGCACAATGACGGAGGCTGTGAGTCCCACGTAGAAATTGGCGAGAAACATAAGTATCAATGCCAGCAGCGCCGATGTGAACAAGGGCAAGAGGTCGATAAACGTGTTCTGTACCGTGGTGGAGAGACTGCCCACACCTTGATCGATGCGCGTCTGTAGTTTGCCCGCCTCATTGCCGCTGCGCGAGAAGAAGGCCATGCGATAGCTAAGAATGCGGTCAACAGCTCGCTGGGCGAGGTCACGAGACACAAAGGTGCGTATCTTCTCGCCAAAGAAATTCTGGGCATAGGAGATGACGACAGCAAGCAACTCCTTGCCCAGTAGCACAATGGTGATGACCACAAGGATGCCTGAAGCACGCCGCCAACTGAGGCCACCGCTCATAACAAGCGAGTTGATTGCATCGACAGTGCGGTCAAGCACAATGGCATTGACCTGCGCAATGGTGGAACCAAGGAGGGTGAGCACCAATGTGCAGGCCACGAGCCATCTGTAGGGCTTTACAAAAGGCCAGAGCTTACGGAATAGCTTTATGAGAGACAACGGAGTTCTGAGTGAGGAGTGAGGAGTGAGGGGTTAGTTCTTCTTTTCGCGCTTCAAGAGGTAGTCGCTGAATATGTTGAGGCGCACGAAGTAGGCCCCGTTGCCCTTATATAGCCCGATGGAGAAGGCGTCGCCACTATCAGCATCGGCATAGGCGTAGAGTTTTACGACTCCCTCGGTGCGACTCATGGTCTGAATGTTGGGGTACTGCTCACGCACCTTGGCATAGGCATCGTCAAAGAAATTGAAGGCATCCTGCTTAGCAGTGAACTTAGTGTATCCGAAGACATTGTAGAAGGCATCCTCGGTGGTGAACTTGAAGCCAATAGTATGGAAGGGAATGCTGAACACTACGTTATCCTGCAGATAGATGGCATCATCACTGACGATGGGCTCCAACCCCGCAGCAAGGAGATTGTTGTACACCTCCTCACTGGTGACTCCAAATTTGCTATCCCAAAAAGTGTTGGCTATCTTCTGGGCACTGACCGTAAAGGTCAGAGAACAGAAAAGAGAGAATAGAGAATAGAAAAGGATTGTCTTTTTCATGGGGTCATGGGATTAGAGGTTAGAAACGGTATCCCATAGTCAGCATCACCTGGGAGCGGTTGAGGCTGACACGATTGGCGGGACATGCGTTAATCTCCGGCACAGCAGGGTCTTCGGGAGCATTGAAAGCATAGAGGGTGCCACGCTGGTGCTGGTAGAGCCATGTGGCGTCGGCATAGAACTTGCCGAACTTAAGGCCTATGCCAGCCGTGTAGCGGTTGATGCCGCCAAGGTTGAGGTAGTCGGTGTTGGTTGCTACGTCAACAGACGCGCTGTTGATGAAATGGTTGAGCCATGCGTCCTTCTTGATGGCAGAGGTAACATGGTTGTATCCGCCACGGAGGTAAACATTTGGAGTTACCATCAGCTCTGCACCGAACTTGAGAGTGTGAGTACCCTTGAGGTAGTTGTCGAGCTGCTTGTTAAGCTCGCGGTCCTTAGTCTGGTGGCCCCAATCCCAGTCATCCCAATAGTCGTCATCGTAGGAGACGGAGCAGGAACTATAGTCGGCAAACTCATACTCGGCACCGACTGCCAGACGATTGAAGAATGTGTTGCCCAAACTTACGCCTACCTTCCACGGAGTGCGAACGTTGTAGTCGTAGTCGAAGTAGTAGCCGCGCGGCTCTACCTCACCGTAACTATCAGTGTAGGAACCCAGCAACAGGTCGTTGCGATAGGTGAGCCTATAAAAGGTGGGAGTAGCAAGTGTGACACCAATCTTGAAGTTGCTCTCCTGTATGGGGCGCACGAGGAAGCCAAACTTCACATCAACACCATTACCGGTGAGCTTACTCTCATTATCCATCAAGTAGTAGCCATCATCAGCAAGATCTGCGGTAAGCAGATCCTCGCCGTAGGCCATGTAGCTCTTCTGCCTTACATTGTAGCCCGTGACGGTGAGACCGAGATAGAACTGGTCCTTGATATTAGTGGATATGTTGAAATCAATGGCCTGATTGCTACCGCTGCGCGATTTGCCGTAAGCATTGTCGGCAGCGTTGTAGGCTGTGTATTCGCCACCATCTTCGCCCAGCAAGTATGCCGAGTAAGCCATGTCAGCCAGCGGAGTAGCATTGTCCACCCCACCCCAGCTGTTGCAGAGGTCGGCCAGTTGCCATGTCTGCGAGGCATAGCCTGCGGCAGCAAGGTCGTTGTCAGCATTGAGTAGCTGATTGAAATCGTGGTGTTTGTGGTAGTTTACACCAAAGTTGATATAGCGCAGGCTGTTGCCACCACTGGGGATGGAACACACGAAGCCTATCTGGTCGAAAGATACGTAGGTAGGCTTGTCGCCGTCAAACTTATGGCTGCCGGGCATGGTGACTAGGCTTGCCGTGGCTGCCACGTCGCTGCGACGATAAAGGCCTATGGCAGCGGGATTGGACGACATCACCGAGAGGTCGCCTCCGAGGGAGCTCATGGCTCCACCCATACCGACGTAGCGTGCAGTACCATTAAGGTCGGTAGCGCTGAGCTCGGCCACCTGATAGAGGTCCTGGGCAAATGTAAGAGCAGGAGCCAGTACTAATGCGAGGAAAAGTTTTTTCATAATATAAAGAGTTGGAAAGTTCGAGAGTGATAGAGTTGAAAAAATGAGAGACGAGGCTGCGCCCCGCCTCCCTATGCGTAAGAAGAAAATGATATGCTATCTGCGACCACCGCGGGATACTCCGCCGCCGCCACGTGAGCCACCACCGCCACCGCCGTGGGAGACTCCACCGCCGCCGCTATGAGAGGGTGATGAACTGCGACCTATGCTGCCGCCGCCACCAAAGCCACCGGAAGGACGGCTGCTGCTACCACTGCTACGTCCTACGCTAGAGGGAACAGACGAGCGGGTGCTCGGACGGCTCTCGCTGCGATTGACAGTCGAGGGAGAGCGGCTGACATCGGGGCGACGCTGTACCTGGCTGGAACGCTGACGGTCAGCATTGCCCGGAGTGATACGTCCGCCACGCGATACACCACCGCCGCCGTTGCGAGAGATATTGTCGCTGCGCATTACGGAGTTGGGACCAGTATGGCGTGTGCCACGGCTCATCTGAGCGCTAGCATGTGAAACCGGCTCACGACTAGAGCGGAACACTCCAGAGAGAGGACGACTGCCTGCACCACGTGTGGGTGCGCCAACACCTGAACGACCACCGCCTATCCTGCCACCGAAGTCTGCACGAGGCCTGTCCATACCGCGGCCTGCGAAGGCGCGACCGCCATGATGACCGAAGCCAGGAGCATAGCGACTGTAGCCACGGCCCCATGCGGGACGGCTGTAGTAGTGGTGATGATGATAGTAGTAGGGACGGCTCCAGCCCCAATAAATCGGGCGGCCCCAGCCCCAGTAGGAACGGTAATACCACGGGTCATACCACCCCCAGGTAAAGTCCCAGCAGGTGCGGAAATGCCAGCGGTTGTAGTACCACGGGTCATAGGTGTAGCTCCAATAGGTGTAGCTCGGCACATAGGCTGCCCAGCCATCGTAATAAACGTCCCACACATCGCCGTAGCATATATCCCAATAGTATGGGCTGCTCACGATGTAGCCCACATGAGGGCTATGGAAACGCATCACAAGCTTGGTGTAGGGGTATGCCACATCGTCGGAACTGTCATCAAACGTGCTCTCAACGGTTCTTGTTACCTCTTCGCTTTCATAGCCCACAGTATCTGTGATAACGCTACCACGACGGTTGTAGTCATCAACATCTCTTGTCTCCTCATAATACTGTGCCTTGTCGGCAATGTTTTCTGTGGGGACAAGGGTGCCGTCAGTGGTGGTTACCTTGCGGATGTCCTTTGAGGGGATGTAGTACACATCGTCCTGCGCATTCGCCGCCATAGGCAGCAGAATAGCCAAACCAAGAAAAAGTACGGATGTTTTCATAGCGCAATATATTTACGTTGACGATGCAAAGTTAGACATTATATAATAATATAAAATGTTTAAAGGCCAAATAATTACTTTCTTTAAGAATTTTTATAGATTTACCCCCATATTAGCATTTGATTTGTTAATTATTTCACCAGAAAACAAGAAAAAGCAAAAGCGTGAGCCTCTCACTGTAAAGAGACCCACGCTTTAGTGTATGGCTGTCGGGCTGCGACATCAATAGTTCTGAGCCAGCAGCTGGAAGAAGCTCTGCGGATGGTCGCACACTGGACAAAGCTCGGGAGCCTGCTTGCCCACTACTATGTGGCCGCAGTTGGAGCACTGCCAGATGCAGTCGCCGTCCTTGGTGAAGACGACTTTCTTCTGCAGATTGTCGAGCAGCTTGAGGTAACGCTCCTCATGATGCTTCTCGATGGCACCTACCATCTCAAACTTGTCGGCTATATCATCGAATCCCTCCTCGCGAGCCTCACGGGCAAACTGAGCGTACATGTCTGTCCACTCATAGTTCTCGCCAGCGGCAGCGTCTTTAAGATTCTCTTCAGTGGAAGGTATGCCCCCGCCGTGGAGGAGCTTAAACCATATCTTAGCGTGCTCCTTCTCATTGGCGGCAGTCTCCTCAAAGAGATTGGCGATCTGAACATAGCCGTCCTTCTTAGCCTTGGAGGCATAGTAGGTGTACTTGTTGCGAGCCTGTGACTCACCAGCGAAGGCGGTCATCAGGTTCTGCTCAGTCTTTGTTCCTTTAAGATCCTTCATAGAGTTAGTCGTTAGGAGTTAATCTTTTTTGCACTCATCCTTGCAGCAGCAAGTGCCGATGATGCACCATACGATGGCAGCAACGATAGCGCCTACAATGGGAGCCACGATGAACACCCAGAGGTCTGTCATAGCCTGGCCACCCTCGAAGATGGCGGGGCCGATAGAACGAGCGGGGTTAACAGAAGTGCCAGTGTAGTGGATGCCTACCAAGTGGATGAGCACAAGGCTGAGACCAATAGCGAGGCCTGCGAACTGGCCAGCGCCCTTCTTGCTGTCGGTAGTGCCGAGCACTACAAGCACGAAGATGAAGGTGAGCACAGCCTCAACGATGAAGCCTGCCAACTGGCTGCCAGCACCTGCACAACTGTTGGCACCGGTGAGAGTGCCGCCAAACTCAGTAGTAGTCACACTGGTGATAGCATAGAGGACAGCAGCGGCGATGATGGCGCCGATTACCTGGAACACAATGTAGCCCACAGCATCCTTAACGCTGATACGCTTGGAGAGAAGGCAGCCCACGGTGATAGCGGGGTTGATGTGGCAACCGCTTACGCCACCAATGGTGTAGGCCATAGCTACAACGGCAAGGCCAAATGCCATGGCAGTGCCAACAACAGATGCGGTGTCTAAGCCGCAGTTAAGACTTACGGCAGTGCCGCAGCCCAGGAGGGTCAAAACGAATGTACCCACCATTTCAGCTAAATACTTTTTCATTGTAATTGGTATATTAAAGGTTAAAGGTTATTGGTTAGAGGTTATTGGTTATCAATGCCACAGCCTGGGCGGCGATGCCCTCACCGCGACCAGTAAAGCCCAGATGCTCTGTGGTAGTGGCCTTGATAGAGACGCAGTCCACAGGCACTTGCATTATCTCTGCAAGGCATGCCTGCATCTCAGGAATGTGAGGATTGATTTTCGGTTGCTCGCAGATGATGGTGGAGTCGATGTTGCCCACGGTGTAGCCATGCTCGCGAAGCAGGCTTATCACCTCTGCTAGGAGACGCTTGCTGTCGATTCCCTTATACTGCGGGTCGGTGTCAGGGAAATGATAGCCTATGTCGCGCAGACAAGCCGCACCCAGAAGTGCGTCGCATATAGCATGGATAAGTACATCGGCATCGCTGTGACCCTGCAGGCCGAAGTCTGTGTCAAACTTGATGCCCCCGAGCCATAGCTCGCGGTCAGCCACTATGCGGTGTACATCATACCCAAAACCTATGCGCATATTTTATCTGCGTCTTCCGCGGTTGAAGAGATCTTGTATGCCGTCGAGATCAAAGCCCAGTGACACACGCAGTGTCTGGTCAAGAGGATTGGCGGCCGCAGTAGAGATTACATAGCCCGCGTCAATAGAGAATACGCTCATCTTGAAACCAGCACCCACGGTGAAGTATTTGCGTCCACCCTTGGTGTCCGCCTCGTGGTGATAACCGGCACGGAGAGCAAACTTGTCGTTGTACACATACTCCATACCGAGCGACCACTGTATCTCCTCGAGCTCCTCGGAGAAGCCGTTGGGCGCATCGTTGAAACTCTTAAACACACCGGAAATGGAGGATATGTTGTAGTAATGCTCCTCACGATACTTCTGATATTCGGCGGTATGGTCCTGACCATCGGTGGTTTCGTAACCAAGTTTCTTGGCGCACTGTGCGTCAGTGGGATAAGTAGGCACAAGCAACTTGTTGGCATCAGCTGCAAAGGAGATGCGGTTAAACTCGTTGATAGGCACAGTGTAGTTGAAGCCCAGTCGCAGTGTGGTAGGAATGAAATAGGAGTAGTCGTCGCCGTAGTTTATCTTACTACCGAGGTTGAATATACCACCACCAATGCTCAACTGGCACTCGCGGCTACCTACATTTAAATATGTATTATAATAGGCAGCAAGGTCGGCAGCAAATGCAGAGCCCGGCTTTGAGCCATCGTCGGTCTTGCCGCTGAGGTCCGAGTAGATATAGCGGAAGGTTACGGCAGCAGCAAATTTCTCACTCAGCATGCGGCTGTAGGCTGCATCAACGGCAAGTTCATAAGGCTTAATGGTAGTGTTTTCCATACCGTTAACCAGCACATCGCCCAGGGAGAAATAGCGCAGTGAACCACTGATTGCCTGGTAGTCGCCCAGACGATAGTAGCCAGCCATGTATGCAAGGTCGATGTCGTTAACCAACTGGCGCAACCAGGGAGTATAGTTAATAGCTACACCACCTTTGGAAATAGCAAACGGATACTTGGCGGCATTCCATGCCTGCGAGTTGATGTCCGCCTCCGTGGCGGCACCTATATCACCCATACCGCCAGCACGTGCATCGGGAGCAATGCTCTGCGACACCACGGCTGTCTGCACGGGGTTAAACTTTTCTTTGATATCCTCTGCGCGACTGCCCGCAGAGATTAGTAACATCAGCGCTGTGAGCGCATAAGTCAGTTTCTTCATAGATAATATAAGATGTATGATGTAATTTTATAAACTCAAAAACTCGCTGTTTATTGCCTATGGATAATCAATTTTTGTTTTTTAGTGCTTTCCTTGCTGTCTTTGCAACTGATGGTGACTTTATACACATACAGGCCGCCTCGTAGAGCTATTCCGTTGTTGGACGCGAGGTCCCATTTGATGGTGTGGTAGCCCGTAGGAGTAGCGGTGCGTTCGGTATGCGTCCACACTTTCTGGCCATAGAGGTTATACACATCAATGGTGAAGGTGGTCTCTGTGTTGGGACGGTCGTAGGTTATAAGGAATGTCGTTGAGGTGTGTGCAGGATTGTCACTCAGAGCCACTGAGGTGAGTTGGGGCCTCATACTGGCGTCCACGGTAAAGTCGAGCGAAACGGCCGACGAGTTGTTCTTCACATCCCATGCACGGAAATATAGGTGATGGTCGCCGTCAGGCAGCTCGGGGATCATAAACGACACCTTGCCGCTGGTATAGCTGCCAAAGTCATTCTCAAAATAAGGATTGAGGATATAAGATGTAGCCTCTCTGCCGTCGATGATGAGCTCCAGGTCATGGCCTACCCCATTGCCGGTGATATTGATGCCGTCAGAGTCAGACAGATTGGCGTAGAAGTAGGGCGTAGGATTAACCGCTTCGCCATTCTTGAAATCAGGATTGTTGAGATATACATATATCTTCGGTCCCTCGGTGCTTGGTGTCAAACTACCACTGGTGCCTCCGACAGTAAAGCGCTTGTCAGTGCCGTTGGCTTCAAGCGAGAGGTCAGAGTTGACAGCATAGAGCTTCACCATTCCCTCACCGTTGGTATACTTGATGTCAAGAGGAATGGGCATCACCATGCTGAAGTTGCCGCCCCTCACAGAATCATTGCTCTCAAACAGCATGTGGTCGTAGCTGTAGTAGGTCAGCGGCTCCACATCTTCATTAGTATTGTTACGACATGTGACGGTATCCTGACTATCGTATAGCGTAGCCGTCACACGACCGTTGAAGCCTGTCAGACGGTTGCCGTCCTCATCCTCGATATGTCCGGCAAAGCGAGCCTTGCTGCCAGCGCTGAGATTAGGCAGGTTGCCACTCTTGAGAGATACGCCGTTGATACTGTCAAGCACAACTGTCTGCGTAGGCATAGTCAATGTCATGGCAGGGTCACCGATAAGGGCATACTTCAGTTTGTTTTCGCTATAGTCACGAGCAGAGATTATCTCGCCATCCATAGCACTCACAAGGTTCACCTTGGCCAATCGCATGGCATCGCCGATGGTGTTGCGCTTGCCATTCTCCTTGCCAAAGAGATAATAGATGTAGTAGTTGTTGATGTAGCTGTTCTGGGTGCTATACACAGCGCGAGCCGAACTCATAAATGCTATCGCCGCACCATTGGGGTTGAGCATACTCTCGCTGCCGATGCTCTCCTCCTCACGGTCGTAAGGCAAAATCTCACACGAGGCCACCACCCACATTGGCACCTTAGTGTTGGCAAAGGTTTTGAAGTCCTCCGTCTTCAGCACCATCTCCTTCGAGATGCAGTATGGTGCGCCATGGCCTGTGTAGTTCATAAGCAATGCGCCCTTGTTCATCACTGTGTTGATGGTGCTCTCCACCTGAGGATAAGTGAAGCCCGTAGCTGTTGCCACACGGGTGAAAGTGTCCCAGTAGATGCGGTCTACCTTCAGATTGGGATACTTCAGCTCCACATTCTGCACCACACTCTCAGCGCCTATCATGTGCTTCTGCTTGTCGCCGTCGTCGGCCATAAAGCATACGGTGTTTTTCCAACTGCCAGGAGTTTTGTTGGCAATATATTTCTCAATCTTATCCACCAATATCTTGGCTTTATCGGCAGTCCTTACCGGTAGGCGTCCGATACCGACATCCACCTTATCGTAGCGTATATTGCCACCCTCTCCATCGTCGAGGAATCCAAAATAGTCGTCGCATACAAAGCAATTGATCTCGCTCACCGATGCCTCGCTTTCATAGCACAGCAGCAGGTCACGCGGGTCAAGCTTGCGACACGCCTCAGTGAGGCAGCGGTTGTCCCACACTCCGCTACCAAACAGCAGCAGATACTTAGGCAGGTCAGGTGCGGTATTGCGGTCGTAGAGCATCTTGATATAACGCTTATAAGCTCCGGCATCAGGAGTGCCCGATGAGAACTCGTTGTACAGCTCGTCAGCCCTCACAATCTTCACCCTCAGCGAGTCGTGGCTGCGGTGGATATTTGCCAGCCTCTCGGCCTGCTCCCTCAGCTTGCCGCTCTCAGGAATGATGATAACCATGTCGGCCAGCGAGTCAGCATGCAGGTCTTGATTCACAATAGCTCCCGCGCTCTCCGGTGTGGGGAAGGCTGCGTTCACATTTACTGCCAAATAGCGCAGCGTAGGATTCTCAACATTGAATGTAAGCGTGCTGCCGCTCAGAGTGCCCTCCACATGAGCCACGGGATTACCGGGATAACCCAGTCGCCACACCTGAGTATTATCGGTGGCCCCCTCCAGTTTCATCGTAGAAGGCCGTGTGCTGTAGTGGCTAAACACCATAGCATCGTTCATCATCTTCAGTTTACGGCGATAGCACAGCTTCACATAATCCAAGCGTGCACTCTGCCCTGCCGTGGTGGTTATCCTCAGCGCATTGGTGCCCGTCAGATTGGTGAGCTGGAAGTCGCGCTTGCCGGTGGTAGCCTTGTCAAACTCATTGGTCAACGAACCCATCGTGATGCTACCCAGACTCTTGCTATTGAAATAATATTGGGAATTGGTTATCTTCGTAGATTTTGACGAAATGGTCACACTCATCGTCGTAACATAACTGTTGTCAACATCGGGAGTGCTGATATTGATGGTGCGGTCGTTGCCGTTGGCAAAGTCATAGTCCTCGTAGAATGTGCTGCCTCCGGTAAACCAGCTGTACTCGTCCTTGTCAAATATAACATGCTCGGGATATGTGGTGATTGTCTGGCTGGTCGTCTCCGGTGATGTCAGCGTAGTCATACGCAGTGGGTTGTCGCCCTCGGTTACAAAGTAATATGAGTAGCTCGAATATGTATTGTTCAGGTGGGTAGCCGTGCATTGTCCGTGTTCGTCCGACGGATTGGCCAGCACCCAGTTGCCCCATCTCACTGTGCCCTCGGCAAAGAACAACAGGGCATCACTGCGGCGGTAGAGAGGCACTTCCTCCAAATCGTCATAGTCGCTGTTAAGGTAGGAGCCATAGCTCACCACATCATTCTGTATGCGGCCGCCGTAGCCATACACCTTCACCCTACTCATATCGCTGAAACCCAGGCTCCTGAGGAAACTCGGAGTAAGTTGATACACGCCCTCTTTGCTAACGCGTATCTTAACCCACTTGCCCTTCGCAAGCACAGAGTGACTCTTGTAGCCGGGAGTGTCGTCGGTCAGTATGGATGGTGTGTCTTTCAGTCCTCCGCCATACAAAGGAGCCTTGGCGCTGCCACGCTCCGTAACATTTATCTTGCAGCTCAGCAGCTTAAGGTATTTGCCCTCTCGCTTCACGATAGGCACGAACTTCACGTCAAGCATGCCCACCTTGCGACTCACGCCGAGGAAGGTCTCCACCTTGATGTTCTCGCCGATTACGCCCTCGTCATCGTTGAGCAACTGGGCTTCAGCCTTAGTCATCTCCGCAAACTCGGGATACTCTATCGTCACGTCGTAGCCATCCTTGGCATAGTCGGGGCCTAGGTCAATAGTCTTGCAAAACTCAGGCAGGTCACCGTCGAGACTAACGCCCCTCCAGTTAATATGCGTAAACACATTGTCGCTCTGAGCCCAGGCCACACAACCAGCCAGCATCACAAGCGCCAAAGCTGTAGCCCTTCTCACCTTGTATAAAACACTCTTGTTCATATATTTGCTTAATTCCTTACGTTTATTTCACATTAAACTTCGTCAGCAGCCTGCCGTTAATCATGCCCTCAATGTGGTTGTCTATCTCCACCAGAGGCTTCCGCTCAGGCTTGCCCATCAGCAGTATGTCGCCCTGCCTCAGAGTGAACAAGCCACTCACCTGCTCTATTATCTCGCCGGCCTCAGCCTTGAGGTCACTTATTGGCAGAGTGCTCTGTTCAGTGCCGTCAACGAGAAGCGTGAGTTTAACTTCATTCACTCCTAACTCCTCACTCCTAACTCCTAACTCAAGCCACTCCCCCAGACACACTGAGCCGTCGAAGCTCTTGGCCATGTCCCAGGGCTCACCCTCCGAGCGCAGCTGCCTCAGCACATCCTCGGCAGTGAAGTCCACTGCCACACCCACAGCGTCATAATATCTATGAGCAAAGCGGGCAGGAATACTCTTGCCCATGCGGCTGATACGCAGTGCCAGATATGGCGCGGCACTCAGCTCCCGAGTGAAGTCAGGCTTAAACATCGGCTTGCCGTGAGTCAGCAGCGCTGAGTCTGCCTTGAGCCAGATGCGTGGACACGCCTGCATAATATCTAACGCGCTAACACACGATTTATTGTTCGCGCGCGAGTTTTCCGCTACGATAATCTTCATAATCCTTATCTTCTCTTACCGCAAAAGTACAAACAAATATCCAAACAAAGGGCATGATATTGGATTTTTTTTGTAACTTCGCGGCCTGAAGGGTAACTATCAAACCAACACACACAATGATTACTGTCAACGACTTGGCCATACAGTTCGGTCAGCAAGTGTTATACAAAGACGTAAATCTCAAGTTCACCAATGGCAATATCTATGGCATCATCGGCGCCAACGGTGCAGGCAAGAGTACTCTGCTTCGAGCCATCAGCGGTGAGCTGGAGGCCACAAAAGGTACTATCGAGATAGGTGTCGGCGAGCGCATGTCAGTACTCTGCCAAGACCACTTCAAATACGATGAATTCACCGTGCTCGACACCGTCCTCATGGGCTACAAGGAACTCTGGGACGTCAACAACGAGCGCAATGCCATCTATGCCAAGGCCGACTTCACCGATGCCGATGGACTGCGCGCCGCTGAGCTGGAGGAGAAGTTCGCCAACATGGGAGGCTACGACTCTGAGAGCAATGCCGGAGCCCTGCTCGAGCAGCTAGGCATCCCCGTCAAAAAGCACTCCACTCGAATGGCCGACCTCGAAGGCAAAGAGAAGGTGCGAGTGCTCCTCGCGCAAGCCCTCTTTGGTGAACCCGACAACCTGCTCCTCGATGAGCCCACCAACGACCTCGATCTTGAGACCGTGGAGTGGCTGGAGAACTACCTAGGCAACTATGAGCACACCGTACTCGTCGTAAGCCACGACCGTCACTTCCTTGACGCAGTCTCCACACACACCGTCGATGTCGACTACGGCAAGATAACCCTCTTCGCCGGCAACTATAGCTTCTGGTATCAGAGCTCGCAGCTCGCCCTGCGACTGCTGCAAAACCAGCGACAGCGCATGGAGGAAAAGCGCAAGGAACTGGAGGAGTTCATACGCCGTTTCTCCGCCAATGTCGCCAAATCCAAGCAGACCACCAGCCGCAAGAAGATGCTCGAGAAACTTAGCATCGAGGAGATACGCCCTTCCACTCGCAAGTATCCCGGCATCATATTCAGTATGGACCGTGAGCCCGGCAACCAGATTCTCGAAGTCAAAGACCTCAAAGCCGTGGCCGACGACGGCACCGTACTTTTCCAGAACCTCAACTTCACCGTTGAGAAAGACCAGAAAGTCGTCTTCATCAGCCACGACGCCAGAGCCATGACAGCCCTCTTTGAGATTATCAACGGCAATACCCAGCCCGCAGAGGGCGAATACAAGTGGGGCGTCACCATCACCACAGCCTATCTGCCGCTCGACAACACACCCTTCTTCAACTCCAACCTCAACATGCTGGAGTGGCTCAGCCAGTTTGGCGAAGGCAATGACGTCTACTTCAAGGCATTCCTCGGCCGCATGCTCTTCAGCGGCGAAGAGATAATGAAGAAAGTCAGCGTCCTCAGTGGAGGAGAGCGAATGCGACTCATGATAGCACGCATGCAGCTCAAAAACGCCAACTGCCTCATTCTCGACACACCAACCAACCATCTTGACCTCGAGTCAATCCAGGCTTTCAACAACAACCTCAAACTCTATAAGGGCAACCTGCTCTTCGCATCCCACGACCACGAGTTCATCAACTCACTCGCCAACCGCGTCATAGAGCTTACGCCCAACGGCAACATCGACAAGCTCTCCAACTACGAAGACTACATGGCCGATGCCCGTATCCAAGAACAGAGACAAAAACTCTACAATAACTAAATAAATAGTAAATCGTAAATCGTAAAATCGTAAATCTAT